>CALBVZ010000061.1 GCA_937969445.1 uncultured Octadecabacter sp.
CACCCGGAAGGATATATTCGGCACCTTCCCATGGGGACATGAAATCGAACTGGCGGTATTCCTGAACCAGAGACACAGGTTCGTAGACCACGCGCTTTTGCACTTCGTCGTAACGTACTTCGGTATACCCAGTTGTCGGGAAATCCTTGCGCAGCGGATAGCCGCGGAAACCATAGTCCGTCAGGATGCGGCGCAGGTCGGGGTGGCCTTTGAAGATGATGCCGAACATGTCGAACACTTCGCGCTCAAACCAGTTGGCGGATGGGTGCACGTCGATGATGGAATGCACCATCTCGTCTTCGCGGGCCTTCACACGCAGGCGAATGCGGTGGTTCTGATACATCGACAGGAAGTGGTAGATCACGTCGAACCGTTGGGCGCGGCCCGGGTAATCGACAGCCGTAATATCAACCAGCGTGCTAAACTTGCAGGTGTTATCGACCTTCAAGAATTCCACAAACCCAGCGATGTTCGCAGGGGCGACATCAATCGTTAGCTCACCACCAGTGACGTCCCAAGACAGCACGCAATCAGGGCGCTTGAGTTCAATGTGTTCGCCAAGCTCGTTCAAAGCGTCAGACATAGGGATTACCTTACGATTGTGCCGGTGCGGCGCATTTTGCGTTGCAATTGCAGGATGCCATAAAGCAGGGCTTCTGCTGTTGGCGGGCAACCCGGAACGTAGATGTCGACGGGAACAATCCGGTCACATCCGCGCACAACGGAATAGCTGTAGTGATAGTAGCCGCCGCCATTCGCACAGGACCCCATTGAAATCACGTAGCGCGGCTCTGGCATTTGGTCATAAACCTTGCGCAGCGCTGGGGCCATTTTGTTGGTCAGCGTACCCGCCACGATCATCACATCAGATTGACGAGGGGAGGCACGCGGCGCGATACCGAAACGTTCAGCATCATAGCGCGGCATGGAGGTGTGCATCATCTCAACAGCGCAACAAGCCAACCCGAAGGTCATCCAGTGCAGGGAACCCGTACGGGCCCAGTTGATCAGATCAGCGGAAGACGTAACAAGGAAACCCTTGTCGTTCAGCTCTTTGTTCAAGCCTTGGGTCGCAACCTCACGGTCAACACCAGCGGTATTCTCGCCTGCCATCACTCCCATTCGAGCGCTCCCTTCTTCCATTCGTATGCAAAGCCAACCGTCAGGACCGCCAAGAACACCATCATCGACCAGAACGCCGCCATGCTGATGTCACCAAAGGCGACAGCCCATGGGAACAAGAACGCGATTTCGAGGTCAAAAATGATGAACAGGATCGAAACGAGATAAAAGCGCACGTCAAACTTCATCCGCGCATCATCAAAGGCGTTAAATCCGCACTCATACGCAGACACTTTTTCTGGATCAGGATTGCGCACCGCCAAAACGACAGCGGCAAGGATCAAAATAATGCCCAGCACGATGGCGAGCCCTAAAAAGATGATGATTGGCAGGTATTCTCTGAGCATCTCGTCCACGAGCGACAACTCCAACGTTGGCGGGCACGCATTGGCGGGCCCTCATGTTGGTTGCTCGTTTATCTCGCGGACCTTGGAGGGTCAACGGGCCGAGACGTCACATATGGATGCAATCGTACCTATTCTGGTGTTTTTTGAACGCCCCGCCCCTGCGACACAGATTTAGGCGGCGCTATCGTCCTCAACAGAGTATTTACGATAGCGGTGACGATAGATCAGGTTCGGACGGTCTGCGTCGATCAGGTAGAACAAAATGCCCACACTTGCGATCATCTCAAACAGGGTGATCAAGTCGCCGCCGCCGCCCAATCCGCGCACCAGCGCATAGGCCGTCAAAGCCGCGGAAATCATCGCCATAATCACAGCCCACGGCACGCGCAGTGCCAGGCCCAAACCAACAAGGAAAGGCCAGATGCTGTTCAAGAACGCGCCGCCAAACCCCATGCCGTAGTCAAGTGACAGCCAAAATTTAAGAATCGAGATCGCGATGAAGTACACAGCAATCACCCACTCAATCGGCCCCAATTTCCCAAGCGGATGCGCGTGCGCTTCCTGCGCAGTCACGTTAACCCACGGAATACCCGAATAAAAATCGCGCCGGTTTGGTTTATCGAACATAAGAAATGCCTTTTGATTTTAGTGCGAGCTAGGCGCGAATTTGATTACCGAATGTGGTCTTCAAGGAACCTCAGATAGATAGCACGCTCAGCAGTTTTGCGCATGTGACATCCGGCCCCTTCTATATGGCGCATCGATCCCTCACCCCAAATTGCGTAGGCCAGCGAGCAATCCGCGTCCCGTGACGGGATCCAAGCGCGCTGCGCATTACGCAGAGATTCTTCACGGTTCGCGAATTCGGGAAACAGCTTTGCGGTATCCGCGTCGATTCTTCGATACGCTGCGATCATCTCAGCATAGTCGCGATTCAATAACCGGTCCCACGCTTCGCTTTCAGCACGCGCGCAGAACGCCATTCCCAACGTCGTATAGCCGTTAGGATCAGATTCCATGCAGATCGACGATCCCTGCCCAATGCAAGCTGTTGCTTCTGCACGATCTTCTGCCCCATCAAAACAAGTGGCCGTGATATCCATATAAGGCATCAACGCAAGAACTGCGGGCCGCGGTTCGGCAAAGGCGGCAAATGGAACAAGGCAAGACAGCCCCAAAAGGCGAATCATTGGCGGTACGACCTTTCGATATATTGCAGCTGAAACACCTGCCGCGCTGTTTCGCGCAACTGACATTCACTCTCCGCAGGACCCGCGCCAGAGCCAAACGGCATAGCGCGTGCCAGTGCATGGCCGCACGTAGCGTCACGGTACGCGATCCAAGCGTGCTGCATTTCACGAACGGCGTCCGTTAACTGGCCTTGTTCATATCCAATATCCCAACCTTCACGGGCCTTGGCGTGCTCCAGCACTCGCGCGTAGGTTCGGTTTAGAATGTCATCCCAAACCTCGGCTTCGGCAGCCTGACAGGCGGAAATCACCATATCAGCCCCGCCCCCATTGCGCTGTTCGCATTCATCTGCTTGGCGCCCAACGCACCGCATCGGCGTTTCGTCGTTAATCGCAAGGCAGCGATCAATCAGATGCGGATCAATGCTGAAATCTTGCGCAGCGGCGGGTGCCGCGAAAGCGATAAAGAGAATGCTCAATAGTTGCTTCATTCCGTTTTTCCAACAAGTTCTGCAACCAGATCGGCGGCGATGAACTCCATAGACGTGCGCCAGTTTATCTCAATCTCACAATCAAGCCGTTCTGGCCCCTCGTCGATTTCTTCTTGGCAACGCTCAAGCCCAGACAGGTGTAGCATCCCAACACCCGCACGCCCCGCATCAATGGCAGCAGCGGCGCGAGTTTCAACTTGGGCTTGCCAGAATACCAAATCATCTTGTTTGCAGGCATCACGGCGATCAAACAGCACATAGCCCAGCGCATCGCACGATTGCCCCATTGGTACATGACGTTCACCGCACACAATCGGTCCCATCACTTCCAGCATCGCGTTGTCTGGATTGTCGATCATCAACTGAATGAAGCAGGCCTCAAACCCAGTCACGTCTTCCTGCGGGATGGCCGCTTCTTCAGCCAATACTGATGACCCAAACATCGTTGTGACCACGAGAGCTAAAACACGCATATTCGTTCCCAGTTCCATCAATCGCACCCAAAGCAAGCGTCCTTGCAACGCCTTCAGTTCATGAAAGGCTTTGTGCAAGATATCAGACAGGATTGAAATAGAGGGAAACCTTACGCGGTGTGAAACGTTAGATGTGTCTCAACGCGGCTTTAGTCGGCAACCCCAGCCCCACTTTGCCAAACAGCACCGACTTCTGCGCGAATGATGCGTGCAATCTGGGCGCAATCTTCGGTCGAGAACGTCAGCGGAAGGCGCATGTCGATGATCCCTGCCAAAATACGGTCGCTCTTTGGCATCGGTTCGGACGCAGCATAGCGCCAGCTGTCATAGCGTGACGTAAACCCAGCCGGTTCCGCACCACCAAACCATTTCAGCTCAACCCCGCGCTTAAGGCAGCGCGTTATGACGTCTTGAACCGCATCAGGCTTCCAATCCAGCAACAAGAACTGGAACGAGGATGCAACGAAGTCTTCAGCTGCCGGGCGATCGATCAGTCGTAAACCTGGGGTGTCTTTCAGGCCTGTTTCAACCTCGCGGTACAGCGCATTCCAACGGTCACACTGCGTCTTCAAATCAGCAAGCTGCGGGCGCAGGATCGCCGCACGCAGGTTGTCCATCCGTCCTGAGATATTGGGCGTTTCATATTTTATCTGCTTAAAGGTTTCAGGCGGCGGTGCTGCGCGGTGACGTTCAAATAACATATAGCTGCCCGACATCATGATCGCGCGGGCCATCCCCTCGGCGTCGTCAGAGATCAGCAAACCACCTTCGCCGGAATTCATGTGCTTGTAGGTCTGGGTCGAATAGCAGCCAAACTTGCCCCAACGCCCAGAAGGTACGCCGTTCCATTCGGCCCCCATTGTATGGGCGCAGTCTTCAATCACTGTCACCCCCGCCCCGTCACAAAGCGCCATCAACGCATCCATGTCGCAGATATGACCACGCATATGGGACAACAGCAAAACGCTGGCTTGGTCGATTTTCGAAGCGAGATCATCCAGATCAATCACCAGATCCTCGGTGACACCCACAAACACCGGCGCAGCCCCCACCGCGGCGATCGCACCCGGAACAGGTGCAAGTGTGAACGCATTGGTTAAAACCTTGTCGCCATGCCCGATGCCACAAGCCCGCAGTGCCGTTGTCATCGCATAGCCACCAGACGCCACAGCAAGGCAGTACTTTGCCCCCGTGAAGGCTGCGAACTCTTCTTCCAGCAATGCCGCTTCGGCAATTTCGCCATCCACGGTGTTATATCGGTGTAAACGTCCATGCCCCATCACGGCCAAGGCCGCATCAATACCCGCCTGCGCAATAGGTTCTTGTTGGGTAAAACTGCCGGTGAACTGTTCTGTGGAATTCTCTGTCATGGGGCATGTTTGGGGGTGCATGCGTCACGCGTCAATGGTGTTTAAGCGCCGGCCAAAAGCCGCTCAACGACTGATGGAAGCTCTGCGAAGTCATCAATCAATGCTTCAGGGTTCAGCGCGGCCATATCCTCACCGGATGGGCCAAACGTAACAAGGATCGACGGAACCCCTGCGGCCAATGCCGTATTGCGGTCTGTATCACTATCCCCGACCAAACAGGTCTTGGTAGGATCACCGCCCAAACGCCGCGCCGCTTCGAACAAATGCTCTGGATCAGGCTTGCGAACGGGCAAGGTATCTGCCCCTACAAGGGACGCGAACGCATCACGTACACCCAAGCGTTTCATCAATTCCTCAGCCAGACCTTCCGGCTTATTCGTCGCAATGCCAACGCCGTAACCCGCTGCTTTTAAGGCCTCAACAGCATCCATCGCCCCATCATACATGACCGTATGGGTGTCGATATCCCGCGCATATGCCTCAAGCAGGATGGGATATTGGCGCAGGATTTCGTCCTCGCCAAAGCCCTCAACGCGGCTAAACCCAAGCGACAGCATCGCACGTCCACCGCGCAAAGCCGTCCCAGCGTCCTTAGCCGGGTCAAGCAATGCACCAAGGCCAAGCCCCTCAAAGCAGACATTCGCGGCCGCAATCAAATCGCCCGACGTGTCCGCCAATGTTCCATCTAAGTCGAAAATGACTGAACGCATATTGTTTTCCCCTGTTTACCCTTCTGTAACCCAGCGACATGGGATGTGAAGCCCCCAGACTTGCGCAATCAGCATTCCTGCGTATGAAGGTGGAAAAATTACAACCTTGAGGCATATATGACAGTCGCTCTTATAATTCTGGCAGCAGGAAAAGGCACTCGGATGCAGTCCGATCTGCCGAAAGTCCTGCACAAAATCGCTGGTGCGCCGCTTTTGGTACACGCGATGAAGGCCGGAGCATCGTTGGAGCCAGAGAAAACTGTCGTTGTTGCTGGCCACGGTTCTGAACTGGTGGACGCCGCGGCGCGCGGTTGGTCTGACGACGTAGATGTGGTTTTGCAGACAGAACAGCTCGGCACGGCGCATGCGGTGCAGCAAGCGGGTGATGCGCTCGCGGGGTTCGGCGGCGACGCGATTGTTTTGTACGGCGACACACCGTTCATTCAGCCGGAAACCCTTGATGCAATGTTGGCGGCACGCGCTGAACATGATGTTGTTGTGCTTGGCTTTGACGCCGCTGATCCTGGTCGCTACGGGCGCTTGGTTATGGATGGTGATGCGCTAAACGCGATTGTAGAATTTAAAGACGCGACCGACACTGAACGCGACATAACGCTTTGTAATTCAGGTGTAATTTGTGCGAAATCCGACGTTCTGTTCGGCCTTATCGACAGCGTTTCAAACGAAAACGCGTCCGGCGAATATTACCTGACAGACATCATCGGAATCGCCCGTTCCAAAGGCCTATCCGCCACTGTGGTGCGCTGTGATGAGGCCGAGACGATGGGCATCAATTCACGCCCTGAACTTGCCGTGGCCGAAGTCGCGTTTCAAACCCGCGCCCGTACGGATGCACTCGAAAACGGCGTCACAATGCACGCCCCTGACACCGTCTACTTCAGTCATGATACCTATATTGGCGCGGACACGGTGATTGAGCCAAATGTCGTTTTTGCCCCAGGCGTGACCGTTGAAAACAACGCCACCATCCGTGCCTTTAGCCACCTCGAAGGGTGCCATGTGTCGCGTGAAAGCGTGGTTGGTCCCTACGCGCGTCTGCGTCCCGGTGCTGAACTGTCCGAAGGCGTAAAAATCGGTAACTTCGTGGAAATCAAGAATGCGACGATCGATGCTGGCGCGAAGGTGAACCACCTCAGCTATATTGGTGACGCACAGATTGGCGAGAAGTCCAATGTCGGCGCAGGTACGATTACGTGTAATTACGACGGCGTGTTCAAACATCGCACAACGATTGGCAAAAACGTGTTTGTCGGGTCGAACACAATGCTTGTCGCCCCTGTCACAATGGGTGACGACAGTATGTCAGCCACGGGAACCATCGTCACAAAAGACGTGCCCGATGGTGATTTGGCCGTTGGCCGCGCCCGCCAAGAGAACAAGACAGGTTTTGCCCGTCGGATGTTCGAAAAGTTAAAGTCTAAGAAGGCAA
>CALBVZ010000062.1 GCA_937969445.1 uncultured Octadecabacter sp.
AAACGCGCATCGCGTCTCAATTAAATCAATGAGTTAGAAGAAAGCTGGCTGGGGTGGTAGGATTCGAACCTACGGTGCACGCTACCAAAAAGCGTTGCCTTACCACTTGGCTACACCCCATCAGCGAGGTGGGTGATACGCAAATCCCGACAGGGGATCAACCCTGAAAAACGGCTAATTCTTCATTCCTTTGCGGCGTCATCTCGCAACAGGTCTTCGCCGTCGGATTCTTCGCGCTCTGCGTCGATCATCCGATCAAGCGCGCCTTCGGCTTCGGCGTTCACGATTGCGACTTCGGCGCTTTCCTGAATTGGCTGTGGCTTAGCAGGGTTCGCTGCTGCAGGGCCATCCATTGAGGGCGAAGAACCGTCTATTTGCAATGTGTAGGTCGTATTCGGGAGGGCGACGCCAGAAGCCTCAATCGCGCGTTTAACAAGGCGTAACGCCTCTCCGCGGGCTAAGCTCATGGATGTTTCGATTTGGTCGATCCAGCCGACCACAACGATTTCAATACCTGCATCAGTGATGTCACCGATCCAAGCATTTGCGGCAGGTTCGTTCAAAACAAAAGGCAAATTTTGCGTCGTCGTTACCGCGAGCTCACGCGTTGCGCCAAGATCCGCGCTGCTGTCGATGCCAATGGTGAACATGAAACGGCGTTCGCGGTTTTGACTGAAATTGATGATCCGGCTTTTGAACACGGTCGCGTTGGGGATTCGGATGTGGTTGCCATCAAAGCTCAACAAGATGGTCGCGCGACTGGTTAGGCGGATGACCTTACCTTGGTCGCCGTTGATTTCCACAACATCGTTTGGGCGGAATGGCTGGCGGATAGACAGCATCACAGAGGCGATGAAGTTTTCAACAGTGTCACGCACGGCAAAACCAATTGCCAAACCGATCAAACCAGCAGCACCAAGGATCGTCGACAACAGGGCTGTTGCGTTCATGATGTCTAGCGCAATGACGATGCCAGCGATGACAAACGCAATACGAACGATTGTGCGGAACAGGTCGGCGATAAAGGCGTTTGGCGCGAGGCGGTTCCACGGATTCTTCCAGCGGGCGACGGACATGCCGATCCAAATGATGATCAGGAAAACAGTAAGCGCGATAAGGGCGAGGGGGAGCTGAATGAGAAGTTGTTCGACCCTACCCATGAAGCGCTCAATTGCGGGATCAAGGCGGCGGACGATGTCTGTGGTTTCAGACACGTCGTTCTTAATGGCGACCACGCCTTCAACGCGCGTGACAAGCGCGTCGAGGTCTTGTGCTTCATTGCGTGAATTGGCGGTGCCGCGCAGGGTTACGACGCCATCAGAAACGGTTACGGTGACATCTTCGTAATTGCCCAACTCACCAAGGATTTCACGAATACGAACAGCGATACTCGCGTCCATTTCACCGCTTTGCTCAGTTGTGATCGTACCGGAAGGGGCTTCTTGGGCCGCGATTGGAAGGGCCGGTAGAAGGAGGGCAAGGAATGTGAGAACGCGAAGGAAATGCATAAAAGGTCGCCGTTTTAAAATTGATACGGCGACCTTACGGGGTTCGAATCTGACTGACCAGAGTGCGTTACAGACGAATTGGGTCGGCTTTCGCGATGCCATCAATCGCCATCAACGTCTTCATGACACCGTCCATATCGGAAAGCGCGATCATATTCGGGCCATCGGAAGGAGCGTTGTCGGGGTCTTCGTGGGTTTCAAGGAAAACCGCACCGATGCCTTGTGCTACGGCAGCCCGCGCCAGAACGGGCGCGAATTCACGCTGTCCGCCGCTTGACCCGCCAAGGCCACCGGGTTGGGCAACGGCGTGCGTTGCGTCCATCACCACCGGATACCCAGTTTTCATCATTTCAGGCAGGGACCGCATATCGGCGACCAGTGCGTTGTAGCCAAAGGACACACCGCGTTCCGTCAACATGATGCGTTCATTTCCAGTGGATTCGATTTTACCGACCACGTTGGCCATGTCCCAAGGCGCAAGGAACTGGCCTTTCTTGACGTTCACAACCGCGCCGGTTTCACCTGCAGCGAGCAACAGATCGGTCTGGCGACACAGAAACGCAGGGATTTGCAGAATGTCGACCACTTCGGCGACTGGCGCACATTGCTCAGCGGTGTGGATGTCCGTCAAAACGGGACAGCCAAATTCGGCCTTGATTGCCGCGTGGATCGCGAGACCTTCGTCCAGTCCAAGACCGCGCTTGCCTGAAAGCGATGTGCGGTTGGCCTTGTCATAGCTGCCTTTAAACACGAACTGCGCGCCGTAAGCATCGCAAACACGGGCCATTTCGGCGGCGATCATACGGGCATGATCAAGGCTTTCGAGTTGGCAGGGGCCTGCGATGACCGTTAATGGGCGGTCGTTGGAGGCCGTAATCGACCCGATTTTTACATCTTTCATCGTATAGCCATCCGCCTTTGTTGTTCGTTACGCGCTGACCTGTTCACGCAAGATCGAGGCCGTGAGCGAGATCATCAGATAAATGCCTGAGAAAATCAGGAAGGCCAACAGCGTGTTTTCAAACGATCTAGGGTAAGTCGGTTCATCCGGCGCGATAGGGGCAACGGATACTGATAGGTAACGTACCTGACGGTTTGCTTCGATCCGCGCGGAATCCAAAGCTGCCTGCGCCGATTGCACATTTGCGACTTCGAATTGGTAGTTTTCCTCTGCCTGACGAAGACGTGCGTCAATCTCGATGAGTGTTCCGTCGCCTGACATTTGGCCTCTCAACAAAGAGATTTGGGTTTCCAAATTGGAGATGTTGAGCTGGGTGCCATTTACTTGTGCCTGATTGGGCCGACGTACGGCATTCAAGCTGGCTAAGTTCAATCGCTCGTCATCCAGTTGGACTTCTAAGTTAGTGATACGCTGTTGAAGCGCGGCGAGTTCAACACCGATGGTGCCTTGCTCTGCTTCTTGCTGGATCTCGACTTGGACGGCTTGCGCGGCACGTCTGCGTTCACGCGCTTCTTCAAGGTTGATTCGCGCACCTGACAATTGATCTGAACGGACACGTTGAGTCAGCTGGTCGACCTGTTCTTCGGCATAGCGAATAAGTGCCTCGGAAAATTCCTGACTTTTCTCAGGAGATGCAGCAATGACTTCCATTTTCAAGATGCCTTCGGTCGGATCATACCCGATCTGTACATGATCTTGAAATAGCCCATAGGCGTCGGTGCGGCTGGCGTCCTCATCCAACCGCTGAAGTGCGTCGATGTTGGGATCTGAGAAATGTTCTGCAAAGCCGTGATCTTCATCCAGTCGAATATAGGATGCGAGCGAGGTCATGTAGGACTGAACTGTCGTGCTGTCTGTTTGCGTCGCGAGGCCCGTTCCTTGGAACAAGCTCCCCAAGCCGCCACCGCCTTGGCTTTCGGCCTGCTGGATGACGAACTCAGACTTCGTTCCGTACATTGGGGTGGCCATCGAATAAAAGTAAAAGCCAGCAGCAATTGTTGGCAAAAGCACGAACATTGCCAAACGCCCCAGTAAAGACACGATATTGCGGCGGCGGCGCTTTGCAAGGTCGCGTTGAATACGGCTGATTTCGCTGGCACGACGCTCTGCAGGGTTTTCACCTGGGCCAAGCTGCGTTGAGGGCAAACTTGCTTTGCGCTGCACAGTTTGGGGTAGTTGCACTCGTGCTTGGTTGGCTGGTACTTTGGCCGTCGCCACCCGCATCTGGCCGACCGCTGCGTCTGTTTGCCCGTCATCAGGGGTCACAAGGTCAAGAACCTTTGCACGTTGGAAAGGGTCGATACCTTGCTGGCGCAGCTGGCGAACAGCGTCGAAATCGGATGTCACGGCAAGGCCGCTTTTTTGGGCGACGCGGCGGGCCATGCGCAATTGGCGTCCTGTCAGCCCTTCTTGGCGGATCGCATCAATGTCTGTTTCCGCTGAAACAGTGTTGGCACTGTCCACATCGCCTGACATTGCTTGGGCCACACCTTGAGAATGGCCCTGCGCCGAAGGCGAAGTCGGGGCGGCTGTTTCGAGTGTAGGATCAGACGTGTTTGCTGCAGCGTTAGCCGTGCTGGAACTGCGTCGTATCCGGAATTTCTGTGCCTTGGGTTTCGTAGTCATAGAGCTGTTTCGCTTCTTCCAAGGTGTCAAACATGATCAACTTACCGTCCTGAAGGACTGCGGCTGACCGGGCGAATTTTTCAAGCGTTGCCGCTTGGTGTGAAACGATGATGACCGTTGTTGTCGCCAACCGTTCCTTGAGAACTTCACCGGCTTTGCGGTTGAATTCCGCGTCGGTGGTTTGGGGCATGCCCTCGTCAATGAGGTAGATGTCAAAATCGAGCGCCAGCATCAACGAAAAGGTAAAGCGTGACCGCATTCCCGACGAATATGTGCCGATAGGCATATCGAAATATTCATCAATTCCTGTCATCCAACGGCAAAATGCTTCGACGTAATCGGGGTCAAGGCCATAGAGCCGCGCGATATAGCGGCTATTTTCCATCGCCGTATGGCGATTAACCACGCCGCCCATAAAGCCGAGTGGAAATGAAACACGGCAGTTGCGGTTCACTTGTCCCTCGTCAGGCTTTTCCAAACCCGCCATCATATTGATGATCGTCGTTTTACCCGTGCCGTTTGGCGCCAAGATTCCAAGCGAATGGCCAAGCTCGACACGAAAACTCGCGCGATCAAGGATTACCTTGCGCTGGGTGCCGGTCCAAAAGGACTTACTGACGTTCACAAACTCAAGCATTGAATGCCTATACTACCTCGGTTCGGGGCGATTGTTGGTATTTCCGCCTTACGTGACAGATTACCCCTTCATTGTCTCCAATAAGAGAACAATCTGGCTATAATATGTCGGTGTTGACCCAAAATTTTCAACGTTTAAGTCCCGAAATCGTGAAAGACGCGCATAATTGCGTGCATTCGCTGGTGAATAGGCGGGAAACCCGTATTTTGAGTAAATGACCTTGAGCGACGAAATCAACAACTGCCGAATTTGTACCGAACGCTTTCGTGCAACCAAAACCGCCCATGAACCGCGTCCCGTCGTTTGGTTTTCGTCTTCGGCGCGCATGCTGATTGCTGGCCAAGCCCCTGGTATGAAGGTTCATAGAAGCGGCCGCCCCTTTACCGACCCATCCGGAGATCGGCTGCGGGATTGGCTTGGGCTTGATGATGCTGGTTTTTATGACAAATCCCGTGTGGCGATTGTCCCGATGGCATTTTGCTTTCCTGGATATGACGCCAAGGGGTCTGACCTGCCACCGCCACCAATATGCGGCCAAACATGGCATGACCGCGTGATGAAAACGCTTTCGCAGGTTCGATTGCGGGTGTTGGTTGGGGCATCAGCGCATCGGTATCATTTAGGCGTGAAGCGGGGAGTAACAGAAACAGTTGCAGGCTGGCGCGACCATGCGCCCGACACGTTTGTCTTGCCTCATCCGTCTTGGCGCAATACCGGATGGTTAAAGAAAAATCCGTGGTTCGAGGAAGAGGTTTTGCCCGCCCTGCGTACCCGTGTGAAAGAGGTTTTGAATGACTGACGTAACAGAGATCGACCGCGCCCACGGCGCAATGGTTGCTGATGAAGCCGACGACGTCGCGCGGTTGCGGTTTTATGAACGCCTCGCTGAGAGCGAGTTGTTCATGTTGCTGGAAGGCGAGGCCGAGGGTGACCAGATTTCACCCGCAATGTTTGAAGCCGAAGGTCAGGAGTTCGTTCTGATCTTTGATCGTGAAGAACGCATGGTAGATTTCTACGGTAAGGCGATTGCGCCCTACGCCGCGCTTTCAGGGCGCGGAATGGCGCAGATGCTGACGGGGCAACGTATCGGCATGGCGCTAAACATGGGTGTCGCCCCGTCGGCGATGCTGGTTCCGTCAGAAGCTGTTGATTGGCTGGCACAAACGCTTGGGAATGATCCTGAAGAGGTTGATGGCCAGATCACTGAACTAACGGCCCCAAAAGGTTTGCCAGAAGTCTTGCTAGAAGCGCTTGATCGCAAGTTGGCGACAGCGGCTGGGCTGGCAGTCGAAGCCTATCTGTGCGGTGTCACTTATGAGGGCGGCGGACGCGGGCATATGCTTGCGTTTGTGGGGACTGTTGAAGGGGCTGAAGGCGCACTGACGGCTGCAGTGAATGAAGCGCTGGTGTTTTCGGGCATTGACGCGGGCATGTTGGATGTGGCCCACCTTGAAGGCGGTGATCCGGTGTCTGAACGCGTTGCAAAGGTCGGATTGCGGTTTGATCTGCCAAGTCCGCAGATGCCAAGTCAGCCTGGGGCAAACCCTGGGATGGACCCGAGTAAACCGCCAAAACTGCATTAAACTGCACCCTACAGAATGAGTATTTAAGAGCCAAAGAAAGCGGGACTTAGTACCCTTTGGTGCGGTTCACGAGGTGCAGAAAAGGTTCTCCAGCTTCGCCGCGGCGGATGTTTTCTGCAATGCAAGTGACAGCCGTTTTCGCGCGCGTTGTGGATGCGATGTGCGGTGTCACCGTGATCTGTGGGTGTTCCCAGAACGGGTGGTTTTCGGGCAGGGGTTCGGTTCGAAAGACATCCAGTGTGGCGTGCCTGATATTGGCATCAAGTGCAGCGATGAGCGCTGTGTCATCTATCAAGGGGCCGCGACCGGGGTTGATGATGAAGGCATCGTCCGCAAGTAGCGCAAGGGTCACTGCATTCAAAATATTCGTTGTGACATCCGTAAGAGGCAGGAGGAGGACGACGATTTGTGCCCCTGTGAGAGCTTGCGTGAGCCCAGTGTCGCCAGCGAGGCATGTGACACCTTGAATAGTTTTCTGCGAACGGCTCCATCCCGTTACGGGAAATCCGAGCGTGGCTAGCATTTGCGTACAGGCTGCACCGAGTTCGCCGAGGCCGAGAATGGTGACAGGGCGTTCCTGCGCCAATGGCGGGTAATCCGTGCGCCAAATGCCATCTTGCCCTTGAATATGTGTATCCATGCCAAGGTGATGGCGCATGACGTGGCCAACCACCCATTCCACCATCCCGTCTGTCAAACCGGGGTCAACCATCCGTGCGAGCGGTTGCGTAAGCGTTTCGTTCGAAACGATATCTTCAACGCCCGCCCAGAGGTTCAGAACGGCTTTGCAAGATGTGTAAGGGCTGAAATCTTGTACGGGGCCATTTGGGGCGGCGATGATGTAATCGACCGTTTCTGGGGCGTGACTGCGCGAGAGGTCAACGATTAACCCTTCGGCGTCAAAGGCAGGCGGCAGTGCCTCATGGTATTCAGGCCAAACGTGATCGCCAGCTGAGAACAATGCACGGATCATTGGAACCTCAATTAACGTGGCTTATGGACGTGCGCGGATTGAACCAACCCGAATGCCACCATCAAAACGAGCATCGCCGAACCACCGTAGCTAACCAGTGGCAACGGCACACCAACGACGGGGGCAAGCCCCATCACCATCGCCATATTCACTGAGAAGAACAGGAAAAACGTTACCGCGACTCCCATCGTGATGAGGGACGCAAAGCGGTCCTTATTCGTCACTGCGGATTGCACACAGAAGATGATGATGAGCGCATAAAGGATAAGCAGACCAAAGGCGCCGATGAAGCCGAACTCTTCGGCCAAGGTCGTGAAGATAAAGTCGGTATGTTTTTCCGGCAGGAAGTTCAGCCGACTTTGGGTGCCCTGCATATATCCACGCCCCGTCCAGCCTCCAGAGCCAAGTGCAATCTTGGCTTGCGTAATGTGATAGCCCGCGCCGAGCGGGTCTTGGGTCGGGTCAAGGAACGTATCAATGCGGCGGTATTGGTAGTCCTTCAACACCTGCCAACCCGTGCCACGAGATTGGAAAACGGCGGTGACCAAACCGATAACGCCACCGATCACAGTCGCGAAATAGGCCCAGTGAACACCCGCCAAAAACATGATCGCTCCGCCGCCTGACACCAGAAGGATTGTTGTCCCCAAGTCAGGTTGGCTAAGAACAAGGTAGGCTGGTGCGGCAATAAAAAGAAGCGGGACGAGGATCCAAACGGGTTTACTGACTTTGCTAAGCGGCAGCCAGTCATAGTAGGCGGCCAACAACATGATGAGTGTAATTTTCATCATCTCGGAGGGCTGGAAGTCCATGAAACGCAAATCGAGCCATCGTTGTGACCCGTTGCGTTCAACACCCACAATGTCAACGGCGACGAGCAAAATAAGGGCAATCACGTATCCTACCACGGCCATATTGCGCCAGAACCAAATGGGGACCATTGCCATACTTACCATCACGGCCAAACCTAGACCAAAGCGCTGAACCTGTGGTGTGACCCAAGGGTTCATAGAGCCACCGGCAACCGAATAAAGCATCAGGAAGCCAAAGCCAGACACTGCGGTGATCAAGAACACGACCGGCCAGTTCAGGAACAGAAGTTTGCGAAACCCGACGGGAACGTCTTTGAATTGATATGCGAGATAACTCATTAGGCTTCGTCCGTGTCACGGCCGGGCCGGATTTCGCGCAGGAGCGGTTCGAGGCGCCGCTGTTGCGCCGCGATCGCGCTACGTGATGCCGATGGATAGGCGGACAGCGGTGGCGTTCCGCCATAAAGCGCCTGAAGCATTACATCACGTGCAATAGGTGCCGCCGCTGTCGAGCCACCGCCACCATGTTCCACCACAACGGCAACCGCGTATTTCGGATTGTCAGCTGGTGCGAAAGACACAAACAGCGCGTGGTCACGGCGGTTCCATGGCAGATCGGCGTTGCGCGTTACGCCGGCATCGCGTTCGGCCTGCGTAATGCGGCGCACCTGCGACGTACCGGTTTTACCCGCCATGCGGAATTCTTGCGCGGCGATGCGCGTGCGGTAAGCGGTCCCGCGCGAATGGTTCGAGACATCATACATCGCGCTGCGAATTCGACGCAGGTTGTTTTCATTCAGCCCAAGGCTTTCGCCCGCACCTGAAGGTTCTTCGACCCCATCAATTGAGCGAACAAGGCGCGGTTTCACGGAGCGACCTGTCGCAATACGTGCGGTCATCACCGCAAGTTGCAGTGGTGAGCTAGAAACATAACCCTGTCCGATGCTGGCGTTGACGGTGTCTCCAATGCGCCAATCTTCACCGCGTGCTTCGCGCTTCCATGCTTTGTCGGGCATGATGCCCGTGCGGATCGCGGACATGGGCAATTCGTGACGTTCCCCAAGGCCGAGTTTACGCCCCATTGCCGCGATCTTGTCGATGCCGACGCGCTGGGCGATGTCATAATAATAGATGTCGCAAGACTGTTTCAGACTTTCATTCAGGTTCATGTTGCCATGTCCGGAACGACGCCAGCAGTGAAACCGCACGTCGAACACATCCGCATGGCCAACGCAGCGCACGGTTTCGTCAGCGTCAATCTGGCCATCTTCAAGTGCGGCCAAGGCAGTGACCATCTTGAAGGTCGAACCGGGGGGGTAGGTGCCTTGCACAGTTTTTGCAGCCAGTGGACGTCGGTGAAGTTGAACATCGACGTCTCGTTCGTTGAGTTCATTCCACAGTGTCGTCGAAATTCCCGTTACAAAGACATTAGGGTCATAACTGGGCGCCGATCCAATTCCGACAACGTCCCCATTTGTGACATCAATCACAACGGCAGCAGCGGATTCACCGCTAAGCCGCGCTTGGATATAATTTTGCAGCTTCGCATCTACGGTTAATTGTACGTCAGCGCCCGGAATACCCTCAACACGGTCGAGTTCGCGCATAACGCGGCCAGCTGCGTTAACTTCGACACGTTTGGTGCCAGCAGAGCCGCGCAGGTCGCGTTCCATCCGGTTTTCGACCATCGTTTTACCGATCTGAAAGCGCGGGATTTGCAGTAAAGGATCTTGGTCGTCGATCTGGCTAAGGTCGTAGTCGGATACAGGGCCAACATATCCAACGACATGGGCCATGTCGGATCCTTGCGGATAGATCCGGCTACGACCCAATTCGGCGACCACACCGGGCAACGCGGGAGCGTTTACAGTTACGCGGGCAACGTCCTCCCAGCTGATGCGTTCCGCGACGGTTACAGGGACGAAAGGCGAGCGTGCTTTCAACTCACCGCGCGCCTTTTCAAGGCGCTCGGGGTCCAGAGCGATGATCCGGTCCAATCGGGCCAGAACTTCATCCACGTCGCCCGCGCCTTCGCGGGTCATAGTGATGGAATAATGCTGTTCATTGTCTGCCAGTACGACACCGTTGATATCATAAACCAAGCCGCGGGCGGGCGGGATCAGGCCGATGTTGATGCGGTTTTCTTCGGCCAGCATGCGAAACGTGTCCGCTTGATCAACTTGCATCGATGCCATCCGCGCACCCAAGGTCGCGACAATGGCGGCCTGCGCCGATCCAAGCAAAATGGCGCGGCGGGACAGGCGACGAGCGCCTTCCTCGGTCTCCTTGGGGCCTTTTTTCATAAGACCAGCCTCATAAACGGTGTCCTAATTCGTCGGTTTCGCCTGGCGCTGGGCGGCTTACGCCAAACAACGCATAAGACACGAATACAACAAGCGGATATGCCAGCAATGTAAGGGTTAACTGGATCAATGCCAGCCCCAGCGATCCTGCTGGTACAAGAACTATCGACAATGTGACCCAGTAGATGACCGAAATCGTCACGATGCCGGCAGCCACGGTCGCCCATTCTAACCAAAACGGCAGGGTCCGCATTGACCGCGACCGTCCGCGTAAGATTTCTGTGAGGATCAGAACCAAAGCCGCCCAAAGCCCAGGGGGGCGTTGGAACAAGAAGTCGGCAAGCAAGAAAACGACCGCTATGACCCAGACGGGTGCGAATGACGGGCGCCGCGTTACCCATGTCGCCGCAAGCAGGACCAAGAATTGCGGCGCGATCCATCGAACAGGATCGAAAAAATGTTCAACCTCGGCCACGGCAGATTGCGTTGCGCTACGCTGTTCAATGGGTATGAGGGTGCTGCCGCCAAAACTGGGGGGGACCATTTCAAGCGGAATGAGATGTGTAAAAATGATGAAGAGGCAAAGCAGGGCAAAGATGACGCGCCCGATCCATCTACGACGAGAAAGGTCGTTGTCAGCCATCTGCGCCGTCCTCGGCTTCTGGTTCAGGCTCGACCGGAAGCTGTGGCTGGAACGTGGGTGCAAGGAGGGTACCCGCTTCTTCAATACGCGCGTTCGGTTGGCTGCGCAGCACGCGTAGGAATTCAAGGCGTTCTAGATCGGCAGACAGGCGCGCGCGTTGGCGACCGTCCGTACCACGTGCGAGTTGGCCTACCAAAAGATCAGCCGGAAACACGCCACCGTCGCCTGAGGTGACGATACGGTCCCCCGGTTTCACAAGGTCTGGGTTTTCGATGAATTGCAGCAACGGGTTGATCGTATTGTCGCCCGACAAAATAGCACGCTGGCCGGAGGGCTGGATCGTTACGGGGATCAGGCTAGAGGTGTCCGTAACAAGGATTACCCGCGATGTTTCTTCACCAACACCGGAGATACGCCCAACAAGGCCGATGCCATCCATTGCGGGCCATCCGTCGAGAATACCATCACGTGCGCCAACGTTGAGCAACACCGATTGGCGAAACGGAGACCCGGAATCCGCCATGACAACACCCGTGATCCGCGTCAGCTGCGGGTCGAGCTGAACGTTGATCAGGTTGCGTAAACGGGCATTTTCTTGGTCGAGTTGAATAGCCGCTTCACGCCAGCTCTTCATGTCCTGCAATTCACGCCGCAGGTCCGAGTTTTGCTGGGCAAGTCGTTGATAAGATTGAAAATCAGACAGTAGGTTCGCAACACCCGTTACCGGCGCCATTGCCCAGTCAAAGTTCGGTACAATGGCATCAATCACCATCATGCGAAAGCGCTCAACGCGGGGGTTGTCGATCCGCCAGACAAGAAACGTCGCGAGCATAAACAGCACCAGCATGCCGACCAACAAACGCCGGACAGGGCTTACGAAATCCTCTGATTGCTGTCTATCGCGGGCCAAAACCTGCCCCTAATCTTAGCTGTCGTAGTCGATAACGTGACGCAATTGCGTCTCGTATTCCAGTGCCTTGCCAGTTCCAAGCGCAACACAGTTCAGGCTTTCATCGGCGACCGAGATCGCGAGGCCGGTTTGTTCACGCAGCGCAAGGTCCAATTCACCTAGCAACGCGCCACCACCTGTCAGCATAACACCGCGATCAACGATGTCTGCCGCAAGGTCAGGTGGTGTGGCTTCAAGGGCTGTCATAACCGCTTCGCAGATCTGTTGTACAGGTTCTGCAAGTGCTTCGGCAACTTGGGCTTGGGAAATTTCGGTTTCCTTCGGAACACCATTCAGCAAATCGCGACCACGGATCATCATGGACTGGCCGCGACCATCATCGGGCATCCGTGCTGTACCGATAGACGTCTTGATGCGTTCGGCAGTTGCTTCACCGATCAACAGGTTATGCTGACGGCGCAGGTAAGAAATAATTGCTTCGTCCATGCGGTCACCACCAACGCGTACGGACCGCGCGTAAACGATGTCCCCAAGTGACAGAACCGCAACTTCAGTCGTACCACCACCGATATCGACAACCATGTTGCCTGTGGGGTCTGTGATCGGCATGCCAGCGCCAATGGCGGCTGCGATGGGTTCTGCGATCAGACCGGCGCGGCGGGCACCAGCTGAGAGAACAGATTGACGAATTGCACGTTTTTCAACGGGTGTGGCACCGTGGGGCACACAAACGATGATCTTTGGCTTGGAGAACGTGGACCGCTTATGCACCTTGCGAATGAAGTGTTTGATCATCTCTTCGGCCGTGTCAAAATCGGCAATAACACCTTCGCGCATGGGGCGGATCGCGCTGATGGACCCGGGCGTGCGACCCAGCATCAGCTTCGCGTCTTCACCCACAGCCAGCACTTTACGAATGCCGTCTTTCATATGGTAGGCAACAACGGACGGTTCAGACAGAACGATCCCCTTACCTTTGACATAGACCAGCGTGTTCGCTGTTCCGAGGTCGATTGCCATATCGGACGAAAAGAGATTGCCTAAGCCAAACATTAAGGTGCCGTTCCCATAGAAAGTTCGCCCGCGACTCCCCTATGGATGCGGACCTGCGCGCTTATAGGGCGCGGGGACTTTGGGGGGAAGGGGGATTTAGACGGCAGTTGGGCGCTATTCCGCCGCGATCTCATCAAAAAACACGCCATGCAACGGATTGCCGTCTGGGCCCAACCGTATCGAACTTAAAACCAATCCAAGATCGGGAGCATAGGATTTTTCAAACTGGAGCGGCTCAGAGCCATTTAACGTTAGGCTTTCTTGAACCCGCCAGACGGTATAGTTGCAGTCTGCGATCTGGGCTTCACCAATGCCGATGATGCGCGCAGCGTATTCACCCCGATTGACAATTTCCCCGCCTGAAACGAGGGACACGTTTGTTGACCATTCGCGCAAGGAATTCAGAGAGTTCAGCGCACGGGTGTTATCTTCATACCGCAACTCCAATGTACCATTTGCACCGATCTGTTGCGTGACGGTCAGAGGGTGTTCATAGAGCGAGGTCGTCATTTCGGGAACTGCGCCGCGTTGTATAACACGCGCCTCTGCCAGACCTTCGGGGGTCTGAGCTTGAACAATTGAAAAGAAAGGATCAAAGCGTGTCAGCCGGATACCCGTTTCTAGATCCGCATTTGTCGGGCAGCCCCCAGCGCCTGCGGCGAGCGGGGTGGCCGCGGCGACAAGCGCCGCGGCGATGATCCATTGGATCATCAATCGCCAGAATCCGTGTATTTGATACCTGCCGTATCAGACCCGGGCGCAGTCTTTTCACGTTTCACAATCAATCGGTTAAGCGCGTTGATGTAGGCCT
>CALBVZ010000063.1 GCA_937969445.1 uncultured Octadecabacter sp.
ATTCGGTATGTACAGGATGTGTACAGGTTGTGTACGGGATGTGCACAGCGTGTGACAAAGGTTTGTAAATATGCGTATCGCCATTATCGGGGCCGGAATGGGGGGCCTTACAGCGGCCAGTTTACTGGCGGATCAGGGCCACGAAATCACAGTCTTCGATCAGTTCGACACCCCTAAACCCGTCGGGTCCGGTCTGGTTATTCAACCTGTTGGCCAACAGGTCTTGGCAGAGGTCGGCGCGCTGGAAACGGCCCTTTCCTATGGCAATCGCGTCACCCACATGCTCGGGATTGAGGCGCAAAATGGCAAGCGCGTACTTGATGTGAAGTATGACCTCGTTGATCCAAACGCCTATGGCCTCGCCATCCACCGCGCCGCGTTGTTTGATGCGCTCTGGCAGGCAATGCAGACCCGCAGGGGCATCAATCTTGTCAACGCCGCCGATGTCACATCCGTGCGTCAAGACGATGATAGTATTGAGATTTTTACGGCCACCCAAGACGTGCACGGCCCGTTTGATTTGTGCATCGACAGCTCCGGCGCAGGCTCCCCGCTTTCTCCGATCAAATCCAAACCTTTGGAGTATGGTGCAATATGGGGCACGGTCGACTGGCCTGAAACCGAAATCCCCAAACACCACCTGTCCCAGCGCTACGTCAAAGCCTCGCACATGATCGGCGCATTGCCCATCGGCCACATCCCCGGGCAGGACGGCTTCAAAGCCGCCATATTCTGGTCCCTTCCAAGCGACAGCTACGCCGCATGGCAAGATGCAGGCCTAGACGCTTGGAAAGATGAGGCCACAACCCTCTGGCCCGCCCTCGCACCCTTCGTAGACCAAATCACCGACGCAAACCAAATGACCATGGCCCGCTACAGCCACGGCACCCTAAATCGTCCCTACAACAACCGTCTCGTGCACATTGGCGACGCGGCCCACCGCGCCTCACCGCAACTCGGCCAAGGGGCGAACATGGCCCTCCTTGATGCGCTGGCCCTGTCTCGCGCTCTGAACACACGCCCGCTTAAACAGGCGCTACCGGCCTATGCCCGCGCCCGCCGCCTGCACACGAAAATCTATCAAGCGATGTCGTTGGCCTTCACCCCAATGTATCAATCCGACAGCGCGCTCCTCCCGCTCATTCGCGACCGCGCCCTGTTCCCGATCAGCCAAATCCCACCAACGCCCCGCATCCTTACCAGCCTCGTGTGCGGCACAATGGTCCCCCCAATCGGGCGCCTCTAACGTCCACCTTGCTTTTGTTTCACAAATATCCCGGGGGAGCGTAGCGGGGGCTGGCCCCCTCCGATATCAAAACCCGTATCACAACAAAAAAGGGCCACCCAACGGCAGCCCCAATCCATCAATAATACTGTGCGGCAACGCCGCTCCGCTTACTTCTTCTCTAACGCTTCGATGCGTGCCAATAGGCTGGCATTCTCTTCGCGGGCCTTCTGCGCCATCGTGCGCACAGCCTCAAACTCTTCGCGTGTCACAAAGTCACGATCCGCCAACCAACGATCTACCATAGACGACATCGCCGTCTGCGCCTCATCCTTGGCACCTTGGGCCACGCCCATGGCGTTGGTCATCAATTGTGAAATGTCGTCAAAGACTTTGTTGCGGGTCTGCATGGCGTTCTCCATTCTGTTATCCGCTATATGGGCACGCTTTGCGCCCAAAACAACCCCGTTGGGCAGTTGACATCGTCGCACCCTGCGTCACAACAGGGTGCATGTTTGCAGCCATACCATTCCCCAATATCTCACCCGAGATTTTTAGCATTTCCCTTTTTGGGTTCACACTTGCGCTGCGTTGGTACGCATTGGGTTACATTGTAGGCATCGTCATCGGCTGGTGGGTCGCCATTCAAGCGATCAAACGCCTGCCTCTTTGGCGCGACGACACGCCAGCCCTGACACGCGATCAGATCGAAGACCTGCTGACATGGGTCATCATCGGTGTCATTGCGGGCGGGCGTATTGGATATGTGTTGTTTTACGGGGACGGCCAATTCCGCGATGACCCACTATCCATCTTCCGCATCTGGGACGGTGGCATGTCGTTTCACGGCGGTTTCATTGGCGTCTGCGTCGCGGTCATCATCAGCGCACGCCGATACGAAGCCGCGTTGGGCGATGTGGCAAACATCCTTGCGCTCACCGCCACGCCTGCAATTTTCCTCGTGCGGATTGCTAACTTTATCAACGCAGAACTCTGGGGCCGCGCCACCGACCTGCCATGGGGCGTGAAATTCCCGTCCATGTGCGTCGACCCTGCGCGCCAGCTTTGTACAACTGTGGGTGATTGGTTTTACTACGGCGATGAACCCGCCCGCCACCCCAGCCAGCTATACGAGGCTGGCCTTGAAGGTCTCCTCGTTGGGTCCATCATTATGTATCTCGCGTTCAAACGCGGCTGGCTAAAACGCAAATGGTCCCTCGTTGCGGTTTTCCTCATGGGTTACGGGCTGTCGCGGTTCATGGTGGAATTCGTGCGCCAACCGGATGCGCAATTCACCAACATCGATAACCCTATCGGTTGGGCCTACGACTTTGGCACATGGGGTCTGACACAAGGACAGGCGCTTTCCATCCCGATGATCCTTGGCGGTCTAATTGTCATCATCCTCACCCGCCGCAAAGCATGAACAAACTGAACGACCTCATATCCGCACGTATCGCGACGTCCGGCCCGATCACATTGGCTGACTATATGGCCGATGCTCTGATGCACCCGACGTTTGGTTATTACGCCACCCGTGATCCGTTGGGCGCAGCGGGTGACTTCACCACCGCACCCGAGATTTCCCAAATGTTTGGCGAGTTGATCGGTTTGTCGCTGGCGCAAGCATGGCTCGACCAAGGTCAGCCCAGCGCATTCGCACTGACAGAACTCGGCCCCGGACGCGGGACATTGATGGCCGACATCCTTCGCGCCTCGCGCGGCGTTGCAGGTTTCAATGACGCCGCACAGGTCCACTTCGTTGAAACATCACCAACCCTGCGCAAAGAACAGGCCGCACGGGTTTCAGACGCCATATGGCACGACAACATCACCACCCTGCCCGATATGCCGTTGTTCCTTGTCGCCAATGAATTCTTCGACGCGCTTCCCATCCGACAATTCCACCGCGATGAAAATGGCTGGCGCGAGGTGCAGGTTGGTGTCCAGAATGAAACGCTTACAGCGGGCCTGTCCGCGCCCTCCCACATTGCCCTGCTGGATGATCGCCTGAATGACACCAAAGCAGGCGACATCGTTGAACACTGCCCCGCCCTGCCTGCGATCACGCAAAACATCGCCACGCGTATCGCCACCCATGGCGGCGCGGCGTTGATCATTGATTACGGGGATTGGCA
>CALBVZ010000064.1 GCA_937969445.1 uncultured Octadecabacter sp.
GTGATTTGTGGGGTTGACCCGATGGGCTGGGGTTTCTAAGTAGCCGCTCTAGTGGGCCGTTAGCTCAGTTGGTAGAGCAACTGACTTTTAATCAGTGGGTCGCAGGTTCGAATCCTGCACGGCTCACCACTGAAATCAATAACTTAGATGGTTCGAGCCGATCTGCTTAGGCTCTTTCTAGGCTCTCAGATCGTTTAGCTAGCATTTTGCCGCGGCCGATGTGGTCCAAATCGGCGGCATGTTGAGGTTGCAGTGAGTTGTGAGGAGCGGTGCTGGATTGAAAATCCTCGTGTCGGTGGTTCGATTCCGCCCCTGGGCACCACTTTTCCTAAATTGCATTTCCTTCGTTGAGCGCGGCTTTGCTGACTGTCGTTTCCGAGCGTTGATGACGCGTGTTCCGTACGTAGAGGCGAATTGTCACTCTAGCGCCGTATGCGATGGTATACTGTCGACCTTTCCGACACGTTCCGCTATGAAGCCGTCAAATCCAATCCAAAGGGGAATCCCATGTCCGATATCATCTACACCAAGGTGGACGAAGCGCCTGAATTGGCCTCTGCATCTTTCCTGCCGATCATTCAGAAATTCGCAGCCGCCGCGGGCGTGTCCGTTGGAACAAAAGACATCAGCCTTGCAGGCCGCGTTTTGGCGACTTTCCCTGAGAACCTGACCAAAGAACAGTTTCAGGCCGATGATCTGGCCGAGCTGGGACGTCTGGTGAAGACACCAGAAGCCAACGTCATCAAACTGCCGAACATCTCTGCATCTGTGCCGCAGTTGAAAGCAGCAATCGCAGAACTTCAGGCAAATGGTTTTAACGTTCCTGACTACCCTGACGCACCAACGACGGACGCTGAGAAAGACGTACAGGCGCGCTACGATGGCATGAAAGGTTCCGCTGTGAACCCAGTGCTTCGCGAAGGTAATTCTGATCGTCGTGCTGCCAAAGCTGTTAAAAGCTTCGCCCAAAACAACCCGCACCGCATGGGTGACTGGGTGGCTGATAGCAAAACCAAAGTCTCCTCTATGGCTGGCAATGACTTCTTCTCTAACGAAGTTTCTGCGACACTTGTTAAAGAAACGACAGCCAAGATCGTTCTGGAAACGGCATCAGGCGAGACAGTGTTGAAAGAAGGTCTTACTTACCCAGCTGGGACAGTGGTCGACGCAACATTCATGAGCGCCAAGGCACTGAACGCGTTCCTTGAAGAACAGATCGAAGAAACCAAAGCTGACGGCACGCTGTTCTCGCTTCACATGAAGGCGACGATGATGAAGGTTTCTGACCCGATCATCTTTGGCCACGCGGTGAAAGCCTTCCTCGCGCCGGTGTTTGAAAAGCATGGCGCGGCTTTGGCTGATCTGGGTGTGAACCCGAACGCGGGACTTGGCGATTTACTGGCACGCGTTGACGGCAATGCAGCGATCAAAGCTGACATCGATGCTTGCATGGCATCCCGCCCACCGATGTACATGGTCGACAGCGACAAAGGCATCACCAACCTGCACGTCTCATCTGATGTGATCATCGACGCGTCCATGCCTGCGCTGATCCGTGCTGGTGGTAAGGGCTGGGGGCCGGATGGCAAAGAAGGCGACAGCAACTGCGTTATCCCTGATAATTCATACGCGCCGGTTTATGACGAAACGATCAAATTCTTTAAAGAAAACGGCAAGCTGAATCCGGCAACTGCTGGCACGGTCCAGAACATCGGTCTGATGGCACAGAAGGCCGAAGAGTACGGCTCGCACCCGACGACGTTTGAAATGCCAGAGGCCGGTACCGTCAAGATGATCCTTGATGACGGCACTGTTCTGCATGAACACAAGGTTGAAGCAAACGACATCTGGCGTTCCGCGTCTGCGCGCAAAGCGCCGATTGAAGACTGGGTGAACCTTGCGATTGATCGCCAGAAGGCTGAAGGCTGTCAGGCGATCTTCTGGCTGGACGCAAACCGCGCCCACGATGCAGAACTTATCAAATATGTTACGCCGATCCTTGAGGCCAAAGGCGTGGCAGACAAGTTCACCATCATGGCGCCGCGCGAAGCGACGCGCGCGTCCTTTGAAACGATCACAGCGGGTAACAACTCAATCGCGATCACGGGCAACGTTCTGCGCGACTACCTGACTGACTTGTTCCCGATCCTTGAATTGGCGACGTCAGCGAAGATGTTGTCGATCGTTAAGTTGATGAACGGTGGCGGCTTGTTTGAAACGGGCGCTGGTGGCTCTGCACCAAAGCACGTTCAGCAGTTGGTCGAAGAAAACCACCTGCGTTGGGACAGCCTTGGCGAATTCTGCGCGTTGGGTGAAAGCCTGCAATTCCTTGCGAACGCAAAGGGCAACGAGCAAGCCCGCGTTCTGGGCCAAGCGGTTGATACTGCGACCCAAGGCATCTTGGATCACAGCCGCTCGCCATCCCGTAAAGTTGGTGAGCCTGACAACCGCGACAGCCACTACTGGTTCGCACGTTACTGGGCAGAAGCATTGGCCGCGCAATCGGATGATGCAGCACTTGCCGCACACTTTGCCCCAGTTGCTGAGGCGCTTGCAGACAACGAGGCCGCAATCCTTGCCGAGCTTGCAGAAGTTCAAGGACCAGCGGTTGATTTGGGCGGGTATTACAAAACGGATGCTGCCAAAACTGCCGCGGTGATGCGTCCGTCTAAGACGTTGAACAGCATTATTGGCTAATCGGCGAATGAATGAGAAAGGGCCGTGCTTCCTTACGGGACGCGCGGCCTTTTTTGTTTCTGAATTAGATGGCTGATGAATGCGCGACTTCGGTGCTGGAAAATGTATCAACTGAATTGGCAATGATACGCACCAATGGCCTCGCCCAAGTGCTCATTTGAAGGCCATTCTTGCTGATATGGAACGCGTCCGAATAGCGCTGCATGAGCATCACGCTGATCGCGCGAATAAACGGGGCCTGTTCTGGGAATTCAGTGTTCAAAGCACTGCTGTCTAAAGCGAAGCGACATAATAGGTCTTCAACAACTTTGGAAATAACCGCGTCACTCGCGGTGAGTTTATACCCTTTATGGGCGGCCATTTGGCTTTGGCTAATCCGGTCTTGATAGGCCGAGGTCGCGACAGCATTCTGTAGAAAGCCCTGTTTGAACTTTGAGATCGCCGAAGCACCAAACCCGATCAAAGTTTCGCACTGATCGTCCGTGTAGCCTTGAAAATTTCGACGCACGCTG
>CALBVZ010000065.1 GCA_937969445.1 uncultured Octadecabacter sp.
CAGATGATGCCCTTGAAACGAACGCGCTTGTACTTGCCGCAGTAGCACTCCCAGTCCTTGGTAGGACCGAAGATCTTCTCGCAGAAAAGGCCGTCCTTCTCTGGCTTCAGCGTGCGGTAGTTAATGGTCTCTGGCTTCTTGACCTCACCGTTCGACCACATACGGATCGAGTCTGCGGTGGCCAAGCCAATTCGGATCTGATCAAAGTCGTTTACATCAAGCATGTGTGTGTCCTTGTCTCAGTTCTCTTAGTTGCCTGCAAAGCGTGCAGCACGCTCTGCTTCACGACGGGCATCTTCCTCGTCCGATCCGCGCTCTGGGCGGGAAAGGTCGATTCCGAGTTGCTCGGCGGTGCGGTAAATTTCGTCGTCGATCTCGCGGAGTTCGACGTCTGCGCCCTGCTTGTCGAGAACCTCGACGTTGAGACACAGTGCCTGCATTTCCTTGATGAGAACCTTGAAGGACTCTGGAATGCCAGGTTCGGGGATGTTTTCACCCTTGACGATTGCCTCGTAGACCTTGACTCGGCCAAGAACATCGTCGGACTTGATGGTGAGCAGCTCCTGCAAGCAGTAGGCGGCTCCGTAGGCCTCGAGGGCCCACACTTCCATCTCACCAAAGCGCTGACCACCGAACTGTGCCTTACCACCCAGCGGCTGCTGCGTGACGAGGGAGTACGGACCCGTGGAGCGGGCGTGGATCTTGTCATCGACAAGGTGGTGCAGCTTAAGCAGGTACTTCACGCCAACAGTAACCTTACGGCTAAACTGTTCGCCTGTGCGACCGTCAAACAAGACAGACTGACCAGAGGTGTCGAACCCAGCGCGTGTCAGCGCATCGTTCACGTCAGCTTCTTTCGCACCGTCAAAGACTGGCGTTGCGATTGGAACGCCGCGTGTGACGTTGCCAGCAGCTTCGATCAGTTCATCGTCAGTCATGTCAGCCACGCCTTCGGAATAAACATCCTCGCCGTAAGCAATCTTCATGGCTTCCTTCACTGGGGACAGATCACCGTTGCGACGGTATTCACCGAGCGCTTCGTCGATCTCAATGCCGAGACCGCGAGCGGCCCAACCCATGTGCGTTTCCAGAATCTGACCAACGTTCATTCGTGATGGAACGCCAAGCGGGTTCAGACAGAAGTCGACAGGTGTACCGTCCTGCAGGAACGGCATGTCTTCCATTGGTACAACCTTGGAAATAACACCTTTGTTCCCGTGACGACCCGCCATCTTATCGCCAGGCTGAAGCTTACGCTTCACCGCAACGAAGACTTTAACCATCTTCATCACGCCTGGTGGCAGATCATCGCCGCGACGTACTTTTTCAACCTTGTCTTCAAAACGCGCATCGAGAAGCTTTTTCTGTGCTTCGTACTGCTCGTTCAGGGCTTCAACGATCTGTGCGTCACCCTCTTCTTTAAGGGCGATCTGCCACCAGTGGCTGCGTGGGAATTCATCAAGCATAGCGTCGTCAATTGTCGCGCCTGTCTTGATGCCCTTAGGCCCTTTAGCAACAGTCTTGCCGCTCATCATTGTGCGCAGACGCGCGTAGATGTTGCGATCAAGGATCGTCATCTCATCATCGCGGTCACGTGCAAGACGTTCGACTTCTTCACGCTCGATCTGAAGCGCACGTTCGTCTTTTTCAACGCCGTGGCGGTTGAACACACGAACTTCAACGACCGTACCGAAATCACCAGGCTTTACGCGCAGGGATGTGTCACGAACGTCAGACGCTTTTTCACCAAAGATAGCGCGCAGAAGCTTTTCTTCCGGCGTCATCGGGCTTTCGCCTTTTGGTGTGATCTTACCGACAAGGATATCACCCGGCTCAACTTCGGCGCCGATGTAAACGATACCCGCTTCGTCGAGGTTGCGCAGGGCTTCCTCACCGACGTTTGGAATATCGCGTGTGATTTCCTCTGGCCCAAGCTTCGTATCACGTGCAGCGACTTCGAATTCTTCGATGTGGATCGAAGTAAACACGTCATCACGAACGATACGCTCGGAGATCAGGATACTGTCTTCGTAGTTGTAGCCGTTCCAAGGCATAAACGCGACGACCACGTTTTTACCAAGTGCAAGTTCACCGATGTCCGTGGATGGACCATCAGCAATAACTTCGCCCTTAAGAACCGTATCACCAACCTTCACCAATGGGCGCTGGTTGATACATGTGTTCTGGTTGGAACGCTGGAACTTGCGCATACGGTAGATGTCAACGCCAGGGTCACCAACTTCAAGGTCGGATGTGGCGCGAACAACGATACGTGTCGCATCAACTTGGTCGATGATACCGCCGCGTTTCGCCATGATCGCAGCACCGGAATCCCGTGCCACAACTTCTTCGATACCCGTACCAACGAGCGGAGCCTCAGCTTGAAGCAATGGAACCGCCTGACGCATCATGTTCGAACCCATCAGGGCCCGGTTCGCATCGTCGTTTTCAAGGAATGGGATCAAGGACGCAGCAACAGAGACCAACTGCTTTGGTGAAACGTCGATCAGGTTAACATTCTCGGACGGAGCCAAGGTGTATTCACCGTTCTGACGTGTGGACACGAGGTCGTTCACGAAAGACATGTCTTCGTTCAGGTTCGCGTTGGCCTGCGCAACAGTGTGGCGCATTTCTTCTGTCGCGGACATGTAGTGTACTTCGTCCGTGACCTTGCCGTCTGTGACAACGCGGTACGGTGTTTCAATGAAACCATACTTGTTGACGCGGGCGAAGGTTGCCAATGAGTTGATCAGACCAATGTTCGGGCCTTCCGGTGTCTCAATCGGACACATACGGCCGTAGTGTGTTGGGTGAACGTCACGTACTTCAAAACCAGCACGTTCACGTGTCAAACCACCTGGTCCAAGCGCAGACAAGCGACGCTTGTGCGTGACTTCGGACAGCGGGTTCGTTTGGTCCATGAACTGTGACAGCTGCGAAGAGCCGAAGAATTCACGCACCGCAGCAGCCGCTGGCTTCGCGTTGATAAGGTCTTGCGGCATAACCGTGTCGATCTCAACAGAAGACATACGTTCCTTGATGGCGCGCTCCATGCGGAGCAGACCAACGCGGTACTGGTTTTCCATGAGTTCGCCAACGGAACGCACACGACGGTTACCAAGGTGGTCAATATCGTCGATGTCGCCCTTGCCGTCGCGCAGTTCAACCAACGCTTTGATGCAGGATACGATGTCTTCCTTGCGCAATGTGCGCATGGTGTCTTCTGCATCCAGAGCAAGACGCATGTTCATCTTAACGCGACCAACAGCGGACAGGTCGTAACGCTCGGAGTCAAAGAACAGGCTGTCAAACAATGTGCTTGCGGCATCAACGGTCGGTGGCTCACCCGGGCGCATAACGCGGTAGATGTCCATAAGCGCTGTTTCGCGACCCATGTTTTTGTCTGCCGCCATTGTGTTGCGCATGTATGGGCCAACATTGACGTTGTCGATGTCGAGAACCGGGATGGTTTTGACACCCGCATCGATGAGTTCTTTCAGCGTCCCGCCGATCAGCTCATCTGCTTTGTCGTACTCAAGCGTCAACTCGTCACCAGCTTCGACGTAAATCGCACCGGTTTCTTCGTTGATGATGTCGTTCGCTGCGAACTTACCAACGATCTGCTCATATGGGACGAGCAATTCGGTGACTTCACCAGCGTCGATCAATGCCTTAACAGCGCGCGGAGTGACCTTCTTGCCAGCCTCGGCAATCACTTCGCCAGTCTTGGCGTCAACAAGATCGAATGCAGGACGTGTGCCGCGCACGCGCTCTGGGAAGAACTTGGTTTTCCAAGCCTTCGCTTTTTTGTCGAATGTGTAATCAACGTGGTCGTAGTACGCATTCATGATCGTTTCTTGATCAAGGCCCAGCGCATAGAGCAATGTTGTTACAGGCAACTTACGGCGACGGTCGATGCGGCAGAACACGAGGTCTTTTGCGTCGAATTCGAAGTCCAACCAGCTACCGCGGTATGGGATGATGCGGCAAGCGAACAACAATTTGCCCGAGCTATGCGACTTACCTTTGTCGTGGTCAAAGAACACACCAGGGGAGCGGTGCATTTGGGAAACGATCACGCGCTCGGTACCGTTCACAACGAATGTACCGTTTGGTGTCATCAAAGGCATGTCGCCCATGAATACGTCTTGCTCTTTGATGTCCTTAACGGACTTCGCGCCTGTATCTTCATCGATATCAAACACGATCAGACGGAGCGTAACCTTAAGCGGAGCGGCGTATGTCATGTCGCGCTGCTGGCACTCTTCAACGTCGTACTTTGGCTTCTCAAGCTCGTACTTTACGAACTCCAGAACGGATGTTTCATTGAAATCTTTAATCGGGAAAACCGATTGAAAGACGCCCTTGATACCTTCACCGTCAAGCGGTGTGTCACTGTCGCCGGAGCGCAGGAAGAGGTCATAGGAGGACTTCTGAACCTCAATGAGGTTCGGCATGTCGAGAACTTCGCGAATTTTACCGTAGTATTTGCGCAAGCGTTTCTGGCCGAGGAATGTTTGAGCCATGTGCGTTGTCACCTTTCAAATCTCTATGAACACAGCACCGTTGGGCGACGGCGGAGTGCCCCATGAGAACAGATTGAATTCGGCCAATTCTTGGCACCCATCCCACTGGGCACCTCCCGACCATTGAACCAATCTAAATAAAGGCTTTTCGAACAAAGCCCTTATTAAGACGGGTATGGCTGGACCCGCATTTTCAGCGGATCCAGCCAGATTTGGTTAACAGCAGGTTAGGCACTTAAGCGCCCCGCCCCGCTATTCAAGACAGGCTTAGGCTACTTCGACTTCTGCGCCAGCTGCTTCCAGCTTGGCCTTCACGTCTTCTGCTTCTGCTTTGTCTACGCCTTCTTTGATCTTGCCACCGGCTTCGACCAGGTCCTTAGCTTCTTTCAGGCCAAGACCTGTGATGCCGCGAACTTCTTTGATGACGTTGATTTTAGATGCGCCAGCATTCTTGAGAACGACGTCAAATTCAGTCTTCTCTTCTGCAGCCGCGCCGCCAGCGTCGCCGCCGCCAGCCATCATAACAGCGCCACCGGCAGCTGGTTCGATGCCATACTCGTCTTTGAGGATGGTTTTCAGTTCTTGTGCTTCGAGAAGGGTAAGACCTACGATCTCTTCAGCAAGTTTTTTCAGATCAGCCATTTGCTTTTCCATTTCTAAGTTTGTGTTCCAACGACAGGGGCAGTCCCCACGTCAGCCATTCAAGTTGCTTATGCAGCTTTCTCTTCGATCGTTGAGAGAACGCTAGCGATGTTAGAAGCAGGCGCGCCAATTGCGCCGGCGATGTTGGAGGCAGGTGCACCGATGCAGCCAGCGATGGAAGCAATAAGCTCCTCGCGGGATGGCATTTCGGACACTGCTTTAACACCAGCGACGTCAAGTGCCGTCTCACCCATAGCACCACCAAGGATAACGAGTTTTTCGTTATCTTTAGCGAAACCCTGAGCAACCTTGGCAGCAGCCACAGGATCCTCAGAAAAGGTCAGAACGGTCATGCCTGTCAGGTGATCAGCAATGCTTTCGCAAGGCTTACCTTCAAGGGCAATTTTAGCGAGCTTGTTTTTGGCAACGCGTACAGATGCATCGACTTCACGCGCACGGGCACGCAAGTCTTGCATCTCAGCAACTGTCAGGCCTTCGTAGCGGGCTACCACAACGACGCCAGAGCTTTCAAAGATTTGGCCGAGATCTTCGACCAATTGTTCTTTTTGTGCTCTATCCACAGTTTCACTCCAATTTTGGGAATTTCTTCCCGGCTCAGTGTACCGGATTGCTCCGGCGGTTGGGTCCAGTCTACGGGACGCCCGAACCGCCAAAAGCCGAAGCCCAAGGAAATTTGGTCTACCCGTCTCAGGCAGGAATTAAAGAGATCAGATGACCACAACCCACCGTCTAGGACGAAACAAAACAGCGCACGACGAATCGCACGCTGGTTTGCAAGAGTTCATCTAGAGGGGTTAGGCAGTTTTGTGAAGAGGGAGAGTTTAACGAAACGACAATTTATGCAGTGGAATCAGAGAAACTGCGGCCACCGGCGATTATTGAACCTCTTGCACCGCAATCTGTGCCATTTCCATAATCGCATCGCGTGAATTCGCGACCGCGATGAAACGCGCATTGTGACAAAATTTTGCGCCCTTAACGCCACTGGCCTCTTCCAGCGCCTCGTCGGTCAGACCAGCCCATGCGGCGGGCAAATCTGCGCGCTGATCGAACGTATCGCCAGACAACTTGATGCCGCCCAATGTCCAATCTGCGCCACGTGGGATCACAACAAACAAGATATGATCGGCCCCTGCATCATCGAGCGCGGATCGAAACGGCATGCCCATCGGAAGTTCAAGAATGGGTGACGTTCCGGCCTCGGCAATCGATTTATCCACGATCTGACGTGACCGGAACTTCGCCGCGAGATTGCGAATTTGTGCTTCGACGAAACTACGCGCGATCGGCAAGGCGGACATGAAGGCGTCATCGTCCGCCGTGGGCGATGGGTCATCAAAAACTGGCTTTAGGCTACCCAAAAGCGACGGCAGGGTCAGCACCGACAGCGGCCCTGCAACGGATGGCTCCATCGCGCCGTTGTCCAGCAGGTCGATTGGCAAAACAAACTTGGTATCAAACTTTAGATGGATCGCCTCAATGTCGTCTGCAGGCACATCCAGCGACGTCAGATAGTCGCGCCCGTAGTGTGCCCAGATCAAACCAAAAGAGCTGAATGGCTGGCCATCGCTTCGTTCTGGGCCAGGACGTTGGTGGTGGTCAAATATCTGCGCCTCGCTGTCATATGCGCCACCAACGTCATAAATGATTTTGCCGCTCGCCGGCGCAATCATCTTTTTGTCGCGAGTACGCACAATTTCAGCGTCCGGAAACAGCTGCGTCAGAATAACGGAGGACAATAGCTCGTCTGCGTGAAAGCCACCGGAATGGGTGATAAGGTGCGTGATCGTCATGGGGCTCTCCGAGGACTTAAGCGTGGCCGCGCGGGGGCGGATTTAGACAGCCATGTGTCAAAGGTATTGCGACAGTTCAAGACCTAGTCGTCATGAAAGCGATGACTTGATTAAGGACGAAACGAAAAAGGCGCCCCGCTTGGGACGCCTTCCTCAATTCTTTTAGGTCGTAAGCCGCTTTCGCGCGCTTAGTTACCAGTCGCGTTGTCGACGTTCAGTGTAACGCTTGGGCCCATTGTAGAAGTCAAAGAGATCTTCTTCATGTATGTGCCTTTGGAACCAGCAGGCTTAGCCTTCTGAACTGCGCCAACGAATGCCAGAACGTTTTCTTCCAGCTTTGCAGCAGAGAAAGACGCTTTGCCAAGACCAGCGTGAACCACGCCAGCTTTTTCGACTTTGAACTGAACTTCGCCGCCCTTAGCAGCTTCAACAGCGTCTTTGACGTCCATTGTCACTGTACCGATTTTCGGGTTCGGCATCAGGTTGCGTGGGCCAAGGACCTTACCAAGACGACCAACGATAGGCATCATGTCAGGTGTCGCGATGCAACGATCAAAGTCGATCTTGCCGGACTGAACGATTTCCATCAGGTCTTCTGCGCCAACAATGTCTGCACCAGCCGCTTTGGCTTCGTCAGCTTTGTCGCCACGTGCGAAGACTGCGACGCGCATTGTTTTGCCTGTGCCATTTGGCAGGGCAATCTTGCCGCGAACCATTTGGTCAGCGTGACGTGGGTCAACACCCAGAACAACAGCGATTTCGATTGTCTCGTCGAACTTCGCCTTAGCGTTGTCCTTAACGAGAGCCACGGCCTCAGCCACTGTGACGTCAGATTTGCCAGCGAATGCTTCGCGAGCGGCGGTTGTGCGTTTTCCGAGCTTTGCCATCTTACTTCACCTCAATGCCCATAGAACGGGCAGAACCCATGATGATCTTCATAGCACCTTCGATGTCGTTTGCGTTGAGGTCCTTCATTTTGGCCTCTGCAATCTCACGAACCTGCTTAGTTGTCACGGTGCCGACAGTTTCGCGTGATGGAGTCTTGGCGCCGGACTTAACCTTGGCAGCCTTCTTAAGGAAGTAGGACGCAGGTGGCGTCTTGATGTCCATAGAGAAGGATTTGTCTTGGTAGTATGTGATCACTGTCGGGCAAGGCGCACCTGGCTCGAGGTCAGCTGTCTTAGCGTTGAACGCCTTACAGAATTCCATGATGTTGATACCACGTTGGCCCAATGCAGGACCTACGGGTGGGGATGGGTTAGCTTGGCCAGCTGCAACCTGCAGCTTCATAGTGCCAGCGACTTTTTTAGCCATTTGGCTTCTCCTTTTGTCCGGTCACAGAACGCGTTCCTGTCACCTATGTGGATGTGGTCTGGTTTACCGCGCGCGTGCGACTCGCCTCCCACATGGAATGTCGGATGTCCGACAAGCCGTCCCTTTAGCGAGGGAACGCACAGTATGCAAGGATTTGTAGGCGGCACCCAGTTGTGATCTTTGTGCACGGAAGTTGGGGGCAGGTATGAAAAACAGAAAACGGAAATGGATCGAGGGCCTCGCGGTGGCGATGGTGCGGGCGATGAACGTTTCCGGCATCCCTCAAACCAGAACTGTTCTGTACTCGCGGCTATGGTTGCGACCCGGCATTCCCTGGACAATCAGCGCCCTCGCTGAGGCGACGAGCCTCGATCGGGCATCCGTGCGTGAACATCTAAGCAATTTTCCTGAAGGCCACCTTGTACGAACCGATGAAGGATTTAGCCTAACCCCTGCCGGTGATCGCAAAGCCTATGAGCTCACTGTGACATTCTATCGCGCTATTGGGCAGCATGATCGCCAACAGCTCAGGCGGTTTTTTAGCACGAAATACGCTGGTCAGTTTCCTATGCGAAAGCAAGCAGAGTTCATTGTTGACTTGGACCGGTGCACACGCCGCTTGTCGCATCCGATCGCCCTTAGAACGGTGTTAAATGCGATGGACCTAATGGGACCAAGGGGAACCCAGTTTTCACTCGCCGAGATGGTCAACGCGACAGCCTATTCATACCAAGCCGTGCATAAAGTGATGCAAGAAATGGTCAAATCTGGCCACGTCCGAAAATCAGGCAGAACCTATTCGGTGACAACCAAGGGCCGTTTGCTACTTGTCACCCTGTTCTTTTCAACCGTTAGGCGCGCAGACATGCGCATGCTTAGGATCCTGTTTGAGATGTTGCTATTCCACAACCCCCCACTCAAATAGCTGATTTTCTCCACAACCCCCCACCCAGCTTCTTTCCAGCATTCGCACTGATTCGTATTGAGGCGACAGCCCACCCAGTAGTGTTAATTAGAAACCGTAGTTCCGAGTAACTGGGTGGGTCCAGAAGGGATCAAACGTGCGAAAAGCAACACTAGAAAGCATCCGTGACACCACACAAAGACGCGCATGGGAGCAAAGCGATCCTGAGTACCGCAAACTGAAACTAAAAGCGTACCGAACTGGTGAGAGCTTAGGCGATGACATTCCAGAGCGTGAACGAAATAGGGTTGATCGCAATCGGGTTTACAAGAAAACCGCGTTGGTGCTGTTGCTAACTGGCTTCGTGCTTGTGGCCGGATGACCACCGTAGAACGCCTTTTCCAAGACCATCGACGAACGTCCCAACTATAGCTACAGGCATTCGCCGAAATCAAAGTTGAACCATGGTCGTTCAGGGGTCTTTCAGGCTGTCACGTCCCTTTGATGTAAACGTGAATAGCCCCATGACCACCCATGCGCTTAGGCTTGCTGCAACCGAGCACACACAGGAGCCGTTATGCCCATGTCCTTCGCACCCCTCTCTCGAAACCTTGTCGCAGCAGCCATATCGGCGTTGGTGATCCTGACCGGACCTACGGCACAAGCGCAGACCGCTGATTTGCCCGACTATGTGATTGCTGAATTTGGCACCCCACCTGCCATCCCGTCAGGCGCGTTGGATGCTGATGTTCTAGCGGCGGTGAACCGCTTGGTGCGTATCAGTCTGGATCAAAACAGTTGGAACCCTAGCGATCGCGGTGACTTTGTCACGCTCATGGCGTCGGGCGACCCGCGTGTTGTGTGGATTCTGACGGATATGTTGCGATTTACGTGGCGGCCGGAATTGGGCGCACAGATGATTGATGCATCCACCACGTTGCTGGGCATCGACCGACTTGAAATCCAACATTCGTCCGAGCTGATCGATTACATGATGGCATGGGACATGCCGCCCTACCCTGACTACCTCGATAACAAACGTGCGGTATTCACTAATTACATCGACGGTTGGGAGGATATCTTTGTAGAGGGCGACATCGACTGGCATCTCGTTCAGTGGGGCGGAGTCAACATTGATGCACGCCCGTTTGGTCGCACGGATGAGCCCTGCAATTGCATTCCCGCGGCTGACGACCCCGAAGTCAGCACGGCCGAAGAGGCCACATGGCTGTCAGACGATGCCATCGTCTTCGGCATTACGATCAACGGCGAATCCCGCGCCTATCCCCGCCGCATCATGGAAGTGCGCGAGATGGTGAATGACACCCTTGGCGGACGCGACCTTGGCATCCCTTACTGCACGCTGTGCGGCGCAATGCAGGCCTATTTCACCGATGAACTCCCCGCTGGTGTTGAGCGCCCAGTTCTCCGCACATCTGGTCTGCTGATCCGATCCAACAAGGTGATGTATGACGTCACGTCTGGGTCTGTGTTTGATACATTCCTTGGCCATGCTGTTACCGGACCGCTTGCCGATATCAATCTGCAACTGGATCAAGCGACGGTCATCACGACAGATTGGGGCACGTGGAAAGAAACGCATCCGGACACGACGGTGCTCGTTGAATCCCTCGCGCTTGGTCGTGACTTTGACTTCCGAAACGGGCGCGATGCCAATGGCCCAATTTTTCCTGTCGGTGACGTAGACCCACGCCTGCCCGTGCAAGAAGACGTCATCGGCGTCACAACAGCCTCTGGCACCCCTGTCGCGTTCCAAAGGTCCACGGCGATGGCCGCATTGCAAAGCGGGCAGGACATCACATTCGAGAACATAAAGCTTCAGATCGACGCGGGTGGGATCAGGGCCACAGACGTGGACGGATCAGACATCGGCAGCCATCAGGCGTTCTGGTTTGCATGGTCGCAGTTCCACCCCGAAACCGAACTCTGGACGCCTTAAACGCAAAACGCCGCCCCAATGACAGGGCGGCGTTCCGAAACTCTGTAAACCGATTTAGGCCTGCTTGGTGACCTGTGTGAACTCAAGCTCGACAGGTGTTTCACGGCCAAAGATGGACACAGTAACCTTGAGGCGCTGGTTTTCGTCATCGACTTCCTCGACCATGCCGTCGAAATCTTCAAATGGGCCGTCGTTGACTTTGATCTTCTCGCCGATCTCGAAGTGGATGAGCGTACGCGGCGCTTCTTGGCCTTCTTCAACGCGACCAAGGATCTGCTGAACTTCGGCGTCACGCATTGGCATTGGGCGACCTTGTGGGCCCAAGAAGCCAGTGACGCGGTTGATAGAGTTGATCAGGTGGTAACCTTCATCAGACATTTCCATGTGGACCAGAACGTAGCCCGGCATAAAGCGGCGCTCGGCAGTTACCTTTTTGCCGCGGCGCACTTCGATAACTTCTTCGGTTGGGACCAAGACTTCGGAAATTTGGTCTGCCAAACCCTGCTCTTCAGCAGTTGTGCGAATGGTTTCTGCAATCTTCTTTTCGAAGTTCGACAACACGGAAACCGAATACCAACGCTGTGCCATTTTATCTGTCCTTCTTGATCGAATTGGGCCCGCTGAAGAGTCCCGGAAATAAAAGCGGCGTGCAACTCATCCGTTGCACGCCATCTAAACTTGGAGATTCTCTACCGTGCAAGACGCGACACTTCAAGGGGGTCGCGGTGCGTATCGCTTAGAATGCGTTCAACACACCATCAAGGCCAAGGCGAATGATCATATCCACGAGCGTGAAGAACAACGCCATGACAGCGGCCATGATTAGAACCATGATCGTGGTCAGCGTGACCTCACGGCGGGACGGCCAAACAACTTTGCCGATTTCGGCGCGGGTTTGCTGGATAAACTGCACTGGGTTGGTCTTGGCCATGATCTGTCCTTTGGTGGATATGCCATTCGGATAACTGGATTGGCAGGTAACTGTCTTAGCGCCGTATTTCAACCCTGCTTAGCATGGTTGGGGGGATGCAGGACCGTCACACCGTCCATCGCTTCGATTTGCGCTATTTGTGCACCGTAGCCAGCCTCCGATTCTGCTAGAGTTGATGCAGCATACAGAGTGAACGCTTTGTTCATGTCATTAATCGGAAAAAGGCCACGCGCGGTTCCAGCGAGCTTTTCAGTGCGCCCCTCCTGTGCCCAAGCCAGTGTTTGACGGACCGCAGCAGCAGATAACCCTTGGTGAACGCGAGTTTCTTTAATCTTCTCGATTTTGCCGCCTGTGCTCCAGCGCAGCATTCTGCGCATAATTAATCGCAACGTTGCGTCGTAGTCTTCTTGGCGCCAGATGTAGAAATCTCCCACACCTTCAACCGCGCGCAACCGTGCAACATAGTCCGCCCAATCAACCGCGCGCCAATCGTTACGGGCGCGAAACGTGCGCGGCCCGATGTAGGTGCCTCCAAACAGTGTTTGGCTATATGCGGACGCCATAAATGCAGCCGGATTCCGCACTCCAAGAAACAAATCCACTTTTACAGGCGCGACAGTTTCAATGAATGCAGCAATCCTTTCAGGCGCGGTCGGATAGAGCGGAGAGGTGATCCTCCCCTCGCCGCCACCCAAGACGCCAACAAAATTCTCTTCTGAAAACACCAGCCGCTTGGCACCCTTTGCCAAAAACGCCAGCTGATCGTGCGGACTGCGCCGTGGCGCGGTCTTGCGCGATGCGCTCAGCCCGAACATCGCCTGCAAACTGCGGCCCGTCATACGCAAATACGACGGCCCATAGGCAACAAAGCCTTCGCTCTTCAATATCTTTCGATTGTGATTCAGAATCTTCTGAAGGTGCGTAGATGCCGTCTTATGCGCACCGATATGCAAAGCAATGGATTTCGGTAAAGATGACAACTTCGTCTCCCGTTCAGACACGTAGCAAAGGCATGGCTACGTCGGGTGGCTTGGCAGGGGCTGAGGGGCTCGAACCCACGACCTACGGTTTTGGAGACCGTCGCTCTACCAACTGAGCTAAACCCCTAAGCCGAGCGATGATGTAGCGAGGGCCACACCACTTGGCAAGGCAGAAACGCCCCTATTCCTCACCCTTTGATGACTTGATCGGCTCTGCGCTTGATTTCAAACCGCTGCGTGCGCCGAAAGTTTGCTTGATGATTTGATCGGCGGTCTTGAACCGAAAGGCAGACCCGCCCCCAGGGAATACGCTTTTGTATTGGGGTTCCGTTGGGGTAACAACGTCCGCTTCACGCTTTGGCTTCGCCCTACTCGCCTTCGCCTGTGCGGGCGTTTGCGGTTTCACCATGCGAGTTGATTTATCGGGCGTTTCTGTTTCACGCGCCTGCGGCTGAAACGTTCCCCACGGCGACGCTTCTGGCGCTTGATCTGGCAAACCCACGTTTTGCGCAGCTTGTGCTGCCTGTTTCTCGGCTTGTACTTCGCGCCCAGACTTTTGAGACTGATGCGCAGACGCGGCCAGTCGCGCGCCACGCCCTGACAGAAATCTTCCGACGCCCAAGAACCCCAAGAGGCCCGCCAAGACACCGAAAACCGTCACATTTGCGAAAGAATCTTCAGCATTCTCTCGCAAAGCGTCGGCCCGGCTTTCGATGAAGGGCTCAATCACCACCAAATCGGGTGCTCCTGGGATGTTCAACCTAGACAATTCTGTATCGATTTCATTTGCCCAAGACGTGGATCTGTTGACCGTCCCGTTCACGTTTACCGCGATACGATCGCTGTTGCCTTGTGCTTCCAGCATTCTCTGCAAACGCAGCAAGTCGTCCGGATCAACAACCAACGCCGCCTTAACCTCACGACCTTGATCGTCGGCCAAAAGAATAAAGCTGCGCCTGACACTTACCGCTTCAAACGCCCCTGACGGTAGCGCCTCAAAGTACAATCCACTGACGTGCACTTCATCATTGCCATGAACGTCTGATGCCGCGTTCCATTTGGACAGCGGCGTCGGGTCCGGCACCCCTTCGGAAATCTGATACCCTGCCTCAAACACGTTAAAGCGATAGTTTTCGTATTCTTGATACGCCGTATACCCAGCCCAAGCTGCGAGGCCGGCATACACGAACCACGGCAAGCGGAATATCCAGCGGATGTACCACGGGAACAGGAAGAACTTTACGATCCCGAAGACAATGCGAAAAGGCAAAGTAAGAATACTAGAGGTCATAGATGCGTCCCGGCTGCCTTTTGCAAAGCATTCAAATCAGCGCCGCAAACTGCGACTTTTGCTGACACTATCGCGTCTATGGACCAATGCCACCATTCGATTTTGAGGAAGGGGGGGATTGTTGCGGCGATGATCAATTTCATGTTGTCGTTTCTTCGGTATTTCCGCAAATTGCGTTTGTGCAAACATCTCACGACAACCAGAGGTACTTTTTGTGAACGATCCCGCTGCGCTCACCTACCCCGTTTTCTGGGTGGAGGCTAAGAGACGTAGAGGCTTTTCGACATTTGCTAAAGTTAAACATCAGATCGGTTTCACGACCTTTTCCAGATTGCCCGCGAAAATGCAGTTTTCGACAGGTTACTGTTTCGACTCTGCTGGTTTAGTTTTCAGATATGATGGTTCTGCCGGTTGGCCTAGGTTCGATGGAAGGTTGAAAACCTTAATCGAGTTTTTCATCTTGCCTGCTGTTGTTAGCAAATCGGTCGAATATTTCGTTTATTTTGGTCCTGCACTCACCTCATCCCATTCCGTTGACCTTCTGTCGTTCAAGAAATCTCTCTTTGAGGCCATAAACAGCCACGGGCATTCGGATTCACAAGCTCTTATGTCAATGATTTCCAAAGCAAAAAGCTACGAAGACGCGATAAGTGCCGCTGAAAACTGGCAGTGCTTTTCAGGTAGCCGGGATCAAGATGGACATAGTAAGTATTTAGACGATGGAAGTAGAAATCCGGATTTCAGTCTGGATGAATGACGCACACCTATTCCTTCGGAAGGCTACAACAGGCTTAGAGCGCTCGATCTGAACGTAAACCACGGAAAAAGGCCCCCGCATTTCTGCGAGGGCCCTCGATTCTTGATATCACTTAGATCTTAAAGACCTGTGCTCACGTCGATGGTGTTACCTTCTTCGAGAGTCACATAGGCTTTCTTAACGTCTTTACGTGTACCGAGCTGACCCCGGAAACGCTTGACCTTACCTTTTGTGATTGTCGTGTTGACCGCTTTGACCTTTACACCACAGAGGCTTTCAACAGCTTCTTTGATCATTGGCTTGTTCGCTTCAATCGCCACTTCGAAAACAACTGCGTTCTGTTCGGACGCCATTGTTGCTTTTTCTGTGATGATCGGCTTGCGGATCACGTCGTAGTGTTCTGCCTTCGCGCTCATTTCAATCGAGCCTCCAGTGCTTCGACACCAGCCTTTGTCAGGACAAGCGTGTCGCTTTTCAGAATGTCGTAAACGTTCGCGCCCATTGTTGGCAGGATGTCTACGCCGTTCAAGTTGGCAGCCGCTGTTGCAAAGTTTGCGTCTACAGCCGCGTCGATGATCAACGTACGCTTCCAACCCAAATCACTAACCTGCTTGGCCAATGCGGATGTTTTCGCGTCCTTAAGATCAGCGCTGTCCAACACAACCAGTTCACCTGCTGCAACTTTTGCAGACAGCGCATGCTTGAGACCAAGCTTACGGAACTTTTTGGTCAGCTCGTGGCCGTGGCTACGAACAGTTGGGCCTTTGTAAACACCACCACCGCGGAAGATTGGCGCCGAACGTGCACCGTGGCGTGCGCCACCTGTGCCTTTTTGGCGGTAGATCTTCTTGGTAGAGTACTTAACTTCAGAACGTGTCTTTACCTTGTGAGTGCCGGCCTGTGCGTTGTTACGCTGCCAACGGACC
>CALBVZ010000066.1 GCA_937969445.1 uncultured Octadecabacter sp.
GGGTTCGGAGATTCGACCTTCATTGAAACGACCGCTGAGTTGACGGCGCAAACGCGCGTCCTTGCCGAAGAAGTGACCCTGCGCGCCACGATTGAGGGTGGATACCTGAGCTACACAACAGGTCAAAGCCGGATCACAGACCGCTACTTCCTGTCCAGCAACACGATGCGTGGCTTTGAGGCCGGTGGTGTAGGTCCACGTGATGCCTTGTCAGATGACGCGTTGGGCGGCAACGCATTTGCCGTTGCGCGTCTTGAAGCGGAATTTCCACTTGGTTTGCCAGAAGAATATGGCATTACCGGCGGCCTTTTCCTCGACTACGGTTCTGTTTGGGACGTTGGAAGCAACGCGGGCGCTGTGTTGTATGATGACTTTACGCCACGCACGATTGCCGGTGTTTCTATCTTCTGGGACACGCCAATTGGTCCGCTGCGGTTCAACTACACAGAACCGCTTGATGTGCAGGCCAATGACCAAATCAAGAACTTCGACGTGACGATTTCAACGGACTTCTGATGCGTCTCTGGGCAACCCTTTCGGTTTCTCGCCTGCTGGCTGTTCTCGCATTCGCGCTTCCTTCTGGGGGCGCGAACGCGCAACAAACGATTGATCCTTCCGTGTTCGAAATCCCAGCGGGGCAGGTCGTGCCAACGATCCTGACCGTTGATATTGAGCAGCTGTTCATTCAATCGCAGTTCGGACAACGCGTTGGGCAAAGCTACACCCAAGGGCGCGAAGAGCTTGCGACAGAAAATGGACGGATCGCGCAAGCGCTTCGTGAAGACGAACTCGCGTTAGCAGAACAACGCAGCGAAATGGATATCGCAGTCTTTCGCGAGGAAGCCGTCGCATTTGACGAAAAGGCGCAGGCGATCAGGCGGGCCCAAGATGCCAAAGAACGCGAGCTTGAAGAGAGGCTTTCTCTTGGCCGCGATCAATTCCTTAGTGCCACACGTCCGATCCTTGGGGAATTGATGGTGGAACGGGGTGCCTTTGCAATTCTGGACCGACGTTCTGTGCTTTTGTCACTGGGCAGTATCGATATCACCGAAGATGCCATCGCGCGAATCGACGCCGCGATCGGGGACGGCTTGCAGATGGAAATCGAAGCCGACCAGCCAACAACAGATGGCATCCCTGAAAACTAGTCCTGCCTTGCCGCGCACCGCCTGTCTTGCTAGTCATAAGTAACGACAGATACGGGCGGAAAACGTCCACAGGGAGAACCATATGTCAGACCCGATTAAATCCGCAGATATCCAATTGATCCAACGGATTATCCCACACCGCTATCCGTTCCTGCTGGTGGACAAAGTCATCGACATCGAAGGCACGACCTCTGCGACGGGCATCAAGAACGTCACGATGAACGAGCCGCATTTTCAGGGCCATTTCCCAGGCACGCCAATCATGCCTGGCGTCACGATTATCGAAGCTATGGCACAGACGTCCGCTGTGATGGTCGGGGCTACGATGGGTCTGATGGACAAGAACATGCTGATATATTTCATGGGCATCGACGGCTGCAAGTTCCGCCGCAAAGTCGTGCCTGGTGACGTGCTGGTGATGAAGGTCGAAACCACGCGCGGCAAGCCCGGTGGTAAAGTCTGGAAGTTCAAAGGCGTTGCAACTGTTGATGGCGAACTCGCCGCCGAAGCAGAGTTCACCGCAATGATGGACATGCAGAGCTAACCATGGCCATTCACCCCTCCGCCATAATTGAGGACGGCGCGCAGATTGGCGCGGACGTTTCGATTGGTCCGTTTTGCATCGTTGGCCCGAAGGTCGTTCTTGGTGATCGGGTTGAGCTGAAATCCCATGTGGTGGTGACGGGTGATACGCAAATTGGCGCGGATACGTCGATTTTTCCGTTCTGCTGCATTGGTGAGATCCCTCAGGATGTGAAATTCCACGGCGAAGCGGCGAAACTGGTCATTGGTGAACGCAACCGTATCCGCGAACACGTGACCATGAACCCCGGTACCGAAGGTGGCGGTGGGATCACCAAAGTTGGCGATGACGGGTTCTTCCTTGCTGGGTGCCATGTTGCCCATGACGCCATTGTCGGGGACCGCGTGATTGTCGTGAACCAAACGGCGATCGCGGGGCACTGCATTATTGAGGACGACGTTATCATCGGCGGGCTGTGTGGCATTCACCAGTTTGTGCGTATTGGCAAAGGCGCGATTATCGGCGCGTTGTCGATGGTCACAAACGACGTTATCCCGCACGGTTTGGTGCAGGGACCACGCGGTGAGCTGGACGGGTTGAACCTTGTCGGGCTCAAACGCCGCGGTGTGGATCGCAAAGACATCTCCGCGCTGCGGGTCGCGTTTCAAACGCTCAAGGACGGGGATGGTTCATTCATGGATCGCGCACGTCGTTTGGGGGATGAATCCGAAAGCGCACATGTTTCTGAAATGGTCGATTTCATCCTCGCCGATACGGACCGCCATTTCCTGACCCCAAGATGACCATCGCACTGATCGCAGGGACGGGCGGCTTGCCACCCCATTTGGCGGGAAGCCTCAAAGCAGCAGGCAATGCTCCGCTAATTTGTGAAATGGAGGGTTTTGCTTCTTCTATTGCAGGTGGTTTCAAACGTTTGTCGTTTCGTATCGAGACGTTAGGTAGCTTTCTGAATGAATTAAAGAAGTTGGACGTTACGCAAATCTGCATGGCTGGGGCAGTGTCACGGCCTAAGGTCGACCCTGTGCTCATTGACGCGGCAACCGCACCGCTTGTTCCTCGGCTTAGCGCAGCAATGGCTAAAGGAGACGATGGCACCCTGCGTGAAATTGTTGCACTCTTTGAAGAGTGGGGGTTCGAAGTCGTGGGTGCACATGAACTAGCTCCCGAATTGTTGCCTAATGTAGGCGTTTTAACGCAAGTCGCACCTCTTGATATCGAAACGGAAGTTGCCGTCGCACGCAAAGCACTTGACCGGATGGGACGTGCCGATATTGGGCAAGCGGTTGTTGTTCGTGACGGAACAATTCTTGCGAGCGAAGACGACCGCGGAACCGCTGCTATGCTCAATAGTCTTTGCCAACCGTCCTCGCCGAACGGTTTCATGCCAAACGATACAAGCACCGTTCTTGGAGTTGCAATTTCTGCAGTTGGCATTGCTGCAGGTGCCGCATTCGCTGACACGGCTACAAGAGGACCAGCGGAGGGGGGCGTTTTGTATAAAGCGCCTAAACCGGACCAGATCTTGACTGCTGACATGCCTCTCATCGGGCCGGAAACAGCGATGCAAGCTGCCGAAGCAGGTTTGGCTGGCATCGTAATTCCAAGCGGCGTTGTGATGGTGCTCGACCTCCCGCAGGTCCTCGCGATCCTAGACGCGCAAGGCATGTTCCTCTGGGTGACACCATGAAGGTGTTCGTGATTGCAGGGGAACCCTCTGGCGACAAACTCGGCGCGGCCTTGATGGAAGGGCTGATCCACGAAGTCCCCGATGTGACCTTCGAGGGGATCGGTGGCGCGTTGATGCAAAACCTCGGTGTGAACAGCCTGTTCCCGATGGAAGAGCTGTCCCTGATGGGGATCGCGGAAATCCTGCCAAAATACCGGCACCTAAAACGCCGTATCCGCCAAACGGCCGACGCGGTTATCGCGGCCAAGCCGGACGTGTTGATCACAATCGATAGCCCTGATTTCTGCCTGCGCGTCGCGCGGCTGGTCAAGGCAGGCTCAAACATCAGGACGGTGCATTACGTGGCCCCAACCGTTTGGGCATGGCGCCCAAAACGCGCAGAAAAAATGGCGCGAGTCATAGATCAAGTGCTTGCGCTGTTCCCGTTTGAGCCTCCTTTTATGGAAGCCGCAGGCATGGACTGTGATTTTGTCGGGCATCCGGTGGCGACCGAACCGCCAGTCACCCAAGATGAGATTGACGCGTTCAAAGATCATCACGGAATCACGCAATCTCCGATCTTAGCCATTCTTCCCGGTTCACGCCGGTCTGAAATCGCCCGCCTTGCGGAAACGTTCGACGCCGCATTCACACAAACGGATGGTGCGTTCAACACGGTCATTATCCCTACGCTACCGCACCTCGCTGAAGCAGTTACCACAACACTGCCATTGAAAAATACCAACCGATGTATCCTGTCCGGCGACGGCCTGTCCCCAGAAGCCGCAGCGCGTGAACGCCTTGTTGCGATGGCATGTGCGGACGTTGCTCTGGCAGCCTCTGGTACAGTGTCCCTTGAACTTGCGGCTGTGCGCACCCCTATGGTCATCGCTTATGACATGAGCTGGCTCAGCCGCCAAATCATCGGCCGCATGCTCCTGACAGACACTGTGACGTTGGTAAACCTTGTCAGCGAAACCCGTGTCGTACCCGAATTCATTGGGGCGAACTGCGCAGCGACCCCGATCGCAAAAGCGTTAAAAGATGTTCAGGCTAACCCGAATGCGCAACTCTACGCTCTTGAGGCCACCATGGAACGTCTCGGGCGCGGCGGTGATGCCCCCGGTCTACGTGCGGCCCGCGCGGTAGTTGCGCGTTTGTAAACGTTCCGCCACCAAGCTCACGATATAGGAGACACATATGCCAGCCCCTCAAAACGCCCTCAAAACCGCCTTAGAACGTGGTGATACACAATGCGGTCTATGGCTGACATTGGCCAGCGGCGCTGTTGCCGAAATCGCAGGGAAGGCGGGATTTGACTGGTGCCTGATCGATGCTGAACACGGCCCCAATACACTCACCACAATCCAAGCCCAGCTTCAGGCTTTGGCGGGAACACCAGCGCATGCGGTGGTGCGCGTTCCAAGTGGTGAGGATTGGATTCTGAAGCAGGTTTTAGATCTTGGCGTTCAAACGGTTGTCGTCCCCATGGTCAACACCGCGAAGCAAGCCGCGCAGGTCGCATCGGCCGTGCGCTACCCAGGGCAGGGGTCACGCGGAATGGGGGCAACGCTGGCCCGCGCCTCTGGTTACGGTGAAATCGTCGACTACGTAAGCTCGGCCAATGAGCAGATTTTCCTGTTCGTACAGATCGAAAGCGCTCAGGCTGTCGAAAACGTTGACGTAATTGCCGCCACACCCGGCGTCGATGGCATATTCGTCGGCCCCGCCGACCTCAGCGCCGATATGGGCTTCGTCGGCCAAATGGACGCTCCAGAGGTTCTCGCGGCCATTGATCATGTCTATGCCCGCACCAAAGCTGCTGGAAAGATAATCGGTACCGTGGTTTTCGACGAATCCGACTTCCAGAACCAAATCGATCGCGGTGTTACCTTTCTTGGCTTAGGCGCAGACAGCTTTGCGCTCCAAACCTCACTGCACACCCTCGCATCAAAAGCGCCCTGATTTTCTTTGGCTCTTAAATACTTACTCTTGCGCTCCGTAGGAGCGCTCCCCGCCCACCGCAGGTGCTGATCGCTAGATCATCCCAACAGATCAGTAAGGCGCGTCTTCCAACACACCATTCGCGGACATCTGCTGGTATAACAACCCCTCGCGCAACCCACGATCCGCAACGGACAGGCGATCCGTCGGCCAGAGCCGCATTAGCGTTTGCAGAATGGCAGCACCGGACATGATCAAGGCTTGGCGGTCTTTGCCAATACGCGGATCTGCTTTGCGACCGGCTTCCCCAAGTTTCAAATACCCGTGAATCACCGTATCAATTTGATCCGTGGTCATGCGCAATCCATCAACCTTCATCCGGTCATATCGCCTCAACCCAAGGTGACTTGCCGCAACGGTCGTGACCGTTCCTGACGTGCCGACAATCTGGAATCCCTCACGGGACTGCTCTTCCAAAGACGGAGCGAATTTCTCTAGGTTTTCTTCAAAGAACCACGACATCAATGCAAACCGCGCAGAATCGTCTTCCACGTCCGCAAATTGGTCACGCAATGTGGCAACGCCAAGCGGCACGGAAATCCAATCAACAACTTTGGCCGCCGCAAATGGACCGGGGTCTTGGCGAAAACCTGAATGCAGGCGCATGATCGCGCGGGGGCGTTCGCGTTTGGGAACATTCGTCAGGTCGATCCAAACCAATTCGGTAGACCCGCCACCAATATCAACAACCAACAACTGTTCTGTCTTGGTGCTGACCAGCGGAGCACAAGAAATCACCGCAAGACGCGCTTCTTCCTCTGGTTCGATGATCTCAAGCGTCAATCCGGTTTCGCGTTTAACCGAGGAAATGAAGTGTTTGGAATTGCGCGCGCGGCGGCAGGCTTCTGTCGCGACAAGGCGCATGTGGCTGACGTTGTGGCGTTGCAATTTTTGGCGGCAAACGCGCATAGCATTGATTGTTCGCGCCATCGAAGCGCGGGACAATTTGCCAGTCTGTTCCAAACCTTGCCCAAGCTGGACGGATTTGGAAAAGCTGTCGACCACATGAAACTGACTGCCCTTGGGTTGGGCAATCAGCATACGGCAACTGTTCGTGCCCAAATCCAACGCAGCATACAGCTGGGACGGATCGGGCGGTTTTGGCACGGCGTGCTCAACCGGTTTCGGGAACGCGCCCGCACCATCGGGACGCTTGGGCGTCATTTTAACGCCCTCCATTTCGAGTTACCCCAAAGGTAAGCCCGCAACCGGTGTCGCGCAAGCCCAGAGATGGGACTTGCAACCGTCCTCATACCTAAGATGAGAATAATGCGTCCTTAAAGGGGTCGCCAAATGCGTCCCCAGTGTCGAAAATAGGCGACGTAGAATTTAACACCCAAGATAGGTTTCGAAGAACGTAGTAAAGGGCACGAGAATCGCATGGCAGATGTCACAATCGTTTATTGGCGGGATATTCCTGCACAGGTCATCGTTGGCAAGGGACGTCGGGGCACCAAGGTGCAACTTACCGAACGTTTTGAGCAAGCAATTGATCGCGCAGCGATGAAATCCGGTGCCGCTGGCACGGACGACTATTTGGCAGATTGGCGCAAAGCCACGCCGTATCCCGTTGAAGGTGCTGACGCTGATGTCGCCGCCTCTGAAGCTGCACGTCTTGAGGCGGAATACGACAAGGATCGCCTCATGGTTCTTATTAACAACGATGGTCGAGCGTGAGTGGGCCAAAACCGAATGTCTGGGAGGCTGTCATGGCGCTATTGAATTTCCGCAAGAAAGTAGACGAAACCACTGGTGTGAATCCGCAACTTGAAGCGTTCCTGAACGGCTATTCCATCGAGATTATGCCGCGCACTGCTGAAAAAGTCGAAGACTTTACGGCGCTTCTGCCCAAAGGGACCCGCGTTTACATCGCCCATATCGAGGGCACGCCGATCGAAGACATGGTCGCAACTGCCAAGCGCCTGTCGAATGACGGTTACCCCGTCATGCCCCATTTTCCGGCGCGTATCATCAAAGACGCGGCCACCTTGGAAAACTGGGTCGCCATGTACCAAGGCGAAGCGGGTGTCGATCAGGCGCTTCTTCTTGCTGGTGGCGTGACGAACCCACACGGTGATTTCCATTCCTCCATGCAGCTGTTGGAAAACGGTGCGTTTGATCGCGCAGGGTTCAAGCGTTTGCATGTCGCAGGCCACCCTGAAGGGAACAAGGACATTGATCCAAAAGGCGGCACCGCAATGGTCGACGAAGCCTTGCGTTGGAAACAGAAATTCTCTGAAACGACGGATGCGGAGATGGCGCTTGCCACTCAGTTCGCGTTTGAAGCAGGTCCGATTATTGAATGGGCTGACAGCTTGAAAGAAGCGGGCATCACTATCCCGATTCATATTGGCATCGCCGGCCCAGCCAAACTGCAAACCATGATCAAATTCGCAATCGCCTGCGGTGTTGGGCCATCCCTGAAGGTGCTGCAAAAGCGCGCCAAAGATGTGACCAAGTTGTTGCTTCCATTTGAGCCGACAAACGTGCTGACCGAATTGGCCGCTCATAAAGCTATGAACCCTGATAGCAACATCGAACGCGTCCACTTCTTCCCACTTGGCGGCATCAAAACCAATGCCAATTGGGCGATTGAACACGGTGGGGCGTCTGCCGTCCCCGCCGCAAAAGGAACCTAAAATGACCCGCACTGTTATCGAATCTAAAACCAAAACCGCCGTGATCGGCTTTGATCAGCCGTTCTGTGTGATCGGTGAGCGTATTAACCCGACGGGTCGCAAAATCCTGAATGAAGAACTTGAAGCGGGTGATTTTAGCCGTGTTGAAGCGGATGCGATTGCGCAGACAATGGCGGGTGCAACTGTGCTCGACATTAACTCTGGCGCCGTGTTTTCCAACAAAATGGCCGAGGACCCGCGTTATGCGGACAATAATTTCGTTGAGCCTGCTTTGATGGAAGAATTGGTGAAGCGCGTTCAAGCTATCGTGGACACGCCGCTGTGCATCGACAGTTCTGTGCCTGGTGCGTTGGAAAACGGGTTGGCTGCCGCCGAAGGGCGCCCGTTGTTGAACTCCGTCACCGGTGAAGAAGAACGCCTAGAACTGGTTCTGCCGCTGGTGAAGAAGTACAACGTGCCAGTTGTCGCGATTTCCAACGATGATACGGGCATTTCCGAGGACCCTGACGTGCGTTTTGCCGTTGCAAAGAAGATCGTTGAGCGTGCGGCTGATTTCGGCATCCCAGCCCATGATATCGTGGTTGATCCATTGGTCATGCCAATCGGTGCAATGGGGACAGCTGGTTTGCAGGTGTTCACATTGGTGCGTCGTCTGCGCGAAGAACTGGGTGTGAACACGACTTGTGGTGCGTCCAACATCAGCTTTGGCTTGCCAAACCGCCACGGCATCAACAACGCATTCCTACCGATGGCGATGGCGGCTGGTATGACATCCGCGATCATGAACCCTGTGGCGCTGCCGATTGGTCCTAAAAAGATCGGTGAAAAGAAGGCCGAGATTGAAGCCGCTGGCATCATCCTGCCAGAAGGTATTGATGACGAAACCTTTGTGACGCTGTTCGGCATGGGCTCAACCAAGCCACGCGCGGGTAAGGAAATGGAAGCCATTCGTGCGGCCAACTTCCTGACCAACAACGATGACGGTGGCGCGGCTTGGATCACGATGAACCGTGAAGCCCCGAAAGCCGGCCAAGAAGGTCGCGGTCGGGCAGGTCGTAAAGGTGGCCGTCGCCGCGGGTAACCGCAACTCGATCCTAATAATGTAGAACGCCCGCCATACTGCGCGGGCGTTTTGCGTTTCGGCGTCTAGCGCGGCAATCCATACGAATTTGTATGGAATGTCTCAGGATTTCGACAATTCCTGCGTTGGCGCAGGTGATCTAAACAGTCTCCAGACACACAATGACGACAAAACTTGGCAACTGCTTTGACGGGACCGTCTTAGCAGACGAACCCTTATTATCTGGAGAAAGACCTGACATGACTTCAACATATCCCTCACATCAACTGCCGCGTCTTGCGGGTGCATTCTATCTCGCAATTGCCTGCGTGGGCGGCTTTAGCATCGGCTATGTGCCGCAAGCGATTGTTGTCGCTGGCGATGCTTTAACGACTGCCAGCAATCTGTCCGCGAACATCGGGTTGTTCAAATTAGGTGTATTGGCGGACATCTTTGTAATCTTGTTTGAGGTCGTCCTGACCGCAATCTTGTTCGTGATGTTCAAAACGGTCAGCCCCGTTCTGTCCAGCACAGCCATGATCGCGCGGGCAGGGATGGCCATTGTGATGGGGCTGAACGTGCTGATCTGGGTCATGCCGCTAACATTCTTGGATGATCTATCGGTGCGGGCGGCAGAGATGATGATGTTCTTTGACGCACATGCACTTGGCATCTTTGTTTGGCAGCTATTCTTTGGCGTCCATCTATTGGCGCTCGGGGCGGCAATATTGCAATCATGCCTCGCGCCAAAATTGCTGGGCTGGGGCCTGTTTATCGGCGCATTCGGGTACTTGGCGCAAGGCATCGCAAAGTTGATGTTCGTTGAAATCGCCGCGCTGAACTATGCGATCATCGGACTATTGGTTATCGTGACACTGGCCGAGCTTAGTTTTGCAGTCTGGCTGCTTGTCTGGGGGCCAAAGCGTTTCGCTGCATCAAACAGCTAAGCGAACTGTTTAGCTGTCCGAGAACCCCGCCGCCTTGTGGCTGCCGTCGCAAAAAGGCTTGTTCTTGGACGCACCGCAGCGGCACAAGAATGCGCCGTCAAGTTTGGCGATTTTACGACCCGTCCCAGTGGTCAACTCAACGTTTCCAGCGACTTTGAGTGGACCATCTGGAACGGGCGTAAGGGTGATTGAGCCACCTTGCGCCTCGGTTTCTGCTGGTGACTTGGCCGCCGGTTCGCCCGTCGCCTTAAAGGCTCCTTCCACGTGACTGTAATCGCAATAGGGTTTGTTCTTGGACAACCCGCAGCGGCACAATGTCAGGCGGGTGTCGCCTTCTAAATCGCCCGCCAGTGCCAAGGGGCCGTTTTCTAGAACTGCGATACGGTTTATTTTTGGTGGCGCCTCTGACGCACCCGTTTTCATCGAGAATTTCAATGCGCCGGACGGACAGGTGCGAACCATTGCGGCAATTTCTTCAGCGGGGGCATTGTCGGGTTGTACCCATGGTCGCTGTGATGGATCGAACACCTTTGGCAATTTCAAGAAACAGTTCCGCGCATGGATACAGCGTTTCATGTCAAATTCGATAGAAATGTCGGCGCCATTGTAGGTCTTGCTGGCCATGATGCCTCCTTGCTTTGCGTCTGAGCTTAACGCGAAAGGGCTAATTCGCAAATCGCGATCAATATCCGCGCCAAATCCATCCGCCACCAAAAATGCGCGAGCTGTCATTGTCATAAAACACGCACGCCTGACCCGGCGCGACACCTTCTTCAGGGGTCAGCAGATCAACTTCGGCGGTCGTTGCAGACAACGGACGCACCACGGCCTCCATCGGGGGCTTGGTTGATCGCACCTTCACAGATATGTGGCGTTCAGCGACGTCATCAAACGCGCCGTCGCCCAGCCAATTGATTTCGCGCACGGGGACAGTCCGTGTCGTTAGCATTTCTTTGGGTCCGACGATGACATGCTTTTTGTCGACGTCCAGTTTCACCACATAGAGCGGCGTGGCGAGACCACCGATGCCGAGACCGCGACGTTGACCGATGGTGTAGTGAATGACGCCGTTGTGCTGCGCCAGAACGTTGCCATCTGTGTCGACGATATCGCCGGGTTCAGCCGCACCAGGGCGTAGCTTTTCGATGACCGCAGCATAGTTGCCATTGGGCACAAAACAGATGTCTTGTGAATCCGGCTTATCCGCCAGTGCCAGCCCATACTTGCGCGCCAACTCGCGGGTTTGCTCCTTTGAGGCATGGTGGCCTAATGGAAAGCGTAGGTAATCTAGTTGTTCAGGCGTTGTAGAGAACAGAAAATAACTTTGGTCCTTGGACGCATCCGCGGCCGAATGCAGCTCGGCGCCATCGTTGCCCATCATCCGCTGAATATAGTGACCCGTCGCCATGCAGTCGGCGTCTAAATCCTTGGCTGTCTCCAGCAGGTCTTTGAATTTCACGCGCTCATTGCAGCGAATGCAAGGTACAGGCGTTGCACCCGCGAGGTAGCTGTCTGCGAATTCGTCGATGACGGCTTCTTTGAACGTGTTCTCGTAGTCCAAGACGTAGTGCGGGAAATTCATTTCTTCCGCCACGCGCCGCGCATCATGAATATCGCGCCCCGCACAGCAGGCACCTTTTTTGGCCAATGCAGCACCGTGATCGTAAAGCTGCAACGTGACACCAACCACGTCATAGCCTTCCTCTGCCAACATTGCTGCGACAACGGAACTGTCCACGCCGCCCGACATCGCAACAACGACACGGGTTTCGGACGGAGGCTTCGCAAAGCCGAGGGAATTTAGCGGATGATCAAGGGGCATAGGGCGTCCTAGCGGGAATATCAGTTGGAATATAGGAAAAGTGTAATCACTCTCAAGGGGCAGCTTTACTTCTCATTAGGCGGTTAGCTGCAAAAAACATCCCATGAAAGACCACATAGGGGTGTGAGAGATGTATTTACGTAAAATTGACGGGCCAAGGTCCGTGAAACTTCCAGACGGAACCATGATGACGCGGGCAGACTTGCCTGGGCCAGAAACGCGCCGTTGGGTCGCGTCGCGCAAAGCCTGCGTCGTGCGTGCGGTGGTATATGGGTTGCTGTCGCGCGACGAAGCCCAAGATATGTATGGCCTTTCTGGGGATGAGCTGTCTGAATGGGAATCAGCCGTGCGTGACCATGGTGAAGTTGCATTAAAGGCAACATCGCTGCAAAAATACCGACAACTTTAGGCAGAGTTGCAAAGTTAAGCGTGTACGGTAACGTGTGGTTAACCATTGTTGCCCTAGGGTCTTCTTAGACACCGAAAGAGCGGAGAAGGCTAAATGCGCGTATTGCTGGTAGAAGATGATCCATCCACGGCTAAAAGCATCGAGTTGATGCTGAGTCATGCGAACTTGAACGTCTATACGACGGATCTAGGTGAAGAGGGGATCGATCTTGCAAAACTATATGATTACGATTTGATCCTTCTTGATATCAATTTGCCCGATATGAACGGGCACGAAGTTTTGCGCCAGTTACGACTTAGCCGGATTGAAACACCAATTCTGATCTTGTCTGGCGAAGATGGCACTGAAAGTAAGCTCAAGGGGTTTGGCTTTGGTGCAGACGATTACATGACCAAGCCATTCCACCGCGAAGAACTGGTTGCACGGATTCATGCGATTATCCGACGTTCAAAAGGTCACGCACAATCCATCATTAAGACCGGATCTATTGCCGTGAACCTTGATGCCAAAACGGTTGAAGCAGACGGTAGTCCGGTTCACTTGACGGGCAAAGAATACCAAATGCTTGAGCTTCTTAGCCTGCGCAAAGGCACCACGCTGACAAAAGAGATGTTTCTGAACCACCTTTACGGTGGCATGGACGAGCCTGAATTGAAGATCATCGATGTGTTCATCTGTAAACTTCGCAAAAAGCTCTCTGAGGCAACGAACGGGGACAACCACATCGAAACAGTTTGGGGACGTGGCTATGTGCTGCGGGATCCTGAACCGATAAGCATGCAAGACGCCGAGAAAATCGCGATCGGTGCTTAGCGCAACTTTTGTCTACGGCAAATCACTCACGGAGAGCCAAGACATTCAGTGCGGGTCAGGGCTGGACCTGCCTCTGTCACAGACCTATCACTAGGCTAAAGGTTAATCGCTTTAGCAGCGTCGGGGGTAGGGTGTGACCGCAGAAATATCGGTGGAAAATTTAACCCAAAATGAGGCCGCGCAGGAACTTGCGCGGCTTGCTCCGCTTTTGGCGCAAGCCAATGATGATTATCACCAAGCGGATGCACCACAGATTTCAGATGCTGCCTATGACGCGCTCAAACAGCGTATGGCAGAAATTGAAGCGCAGTTCCCTGACCTAAAACAGTCTGACAGCCCAACCGAGAAAGTCGGGGCGGCCCCGTCCGACGGTTTTGGAAAAATCCAACATGAAGTTCGTATGTTGTCGCTTGGCAATGCTTTCGAAGATGACGACGTCGCAGAGTTTGATCAGTCGGTTCGAAAGTTCTTGGGCCTAAATACGGGCGCTTTGATCTACACAGCCGAACCCAAGATCGACGGGCTTTCACTGTCGTTGCGGTATGAAAACGGGAAACTCATGCAGGCTGCAACACGTGGCGATGGAAGCACTGGCGAAAACGTAACAGAGAATGCGTTAACTATTGAAGACATCCCGCATACACTTTCCGGCGCCCCTGAAATTCTTGAGGTGCGCGGTGAAGTTTACATGTCTCACGCGGATTTTGACGCACTGAACGCGCGGCAAACCGAAGCGGGTGCCAAAACTTTTGCCAACCCACGCAACGCCGCCGCTGGGTCATTGCGCCAGCTGGATGCGCGCATCACACGCTCACGCCCCCTTAAGTTTTTTGCCTACGCTTGGGGGGCTTTGTCCGAACCCCTCGCGGCGACCCAATCGGGTGCTATTGAGAGGTTGAAGTCACTCGGGTTTCAAACCAACCCGCTGACCCGATCCTGCGCCGGCCCCAAGGCGATGATCAGGCATTACCGCGACATCGAAGCCCAACGCGCGACCCTTGGGTATGACATTGACGGCGTTGTTTATAAGGTTGATGACCTCGCGCTACAGGCGCGGCTCGGCTTCCGTTCAACCACACCACGCTGGGCGATTGCACATAAATTTCCTGCTGAGCTGGCTTGGACGACACTTGAAGCAATCGATATTCAGGTCGGGCGCACAGGTGCCCTGAGCCCTGTTGCACGCCTGAAACCTGTCACGGTCGGCGGGGTCGTTGTGTCTAACGCGACGCTGCATAATGAGGACTATATCGAAGGGCGCGGTAACAAGGGCGAGGCCATTCGCGACGGCAAAGACATCCGTGTCGGTGACTGGGTTCAGGTTTACCGCGCGGGGGATGTGATCCCGAAAGTTGCCGATGTTGACCTAAGCAAACGACCAGATGACAGCGTTCGGTACAAATTTCCGGATGTTTGCCCGAAGTGCGGGTCAGCGGCGGTGCGTGACGATGGGGACGCCGTGCGCCGATGCACTGGTGGTTTGATTTGCCCTGCACAAGCGGTTGAAAAGTTAAAGCATTTCGTGTCCCGTGCCGCCTTTGACATCGAGGGTTTGGGCGCAAAGCAGATCGAAGCCTTTTACGAAGACGACCAACTACCCATTATAGAGCCTGCTGATATTTTCACGCTACGCGCCCGAGACACTGAAAACTTTACCAAGCTTGCGAACCGTGATGGTTGGGGTGACACGAGTGTCGCAAAGCTCTGGCAGGCCATTGACGAAAAACGAAAAATTCCAATGGCGCGCTTGATTTTTGGTCTTGGTATTCGTCACATCGGTGAAGTTACAGCGCAGGATCTTGCCCGCCATTATGGAGATTGGGACGCGTTTGCGGACAAGATCACAAAGGCACGCCCTGCAGCCTTGGCGCATCGCGCGGCGGATTTGGCCGAAGATAGTGAACGCGTTGAAGCGGCGCGTGATGGGCGCCGAGCCCGGCTTGCGGATACGCGAAAAGCAGTCATCCAAGCGGCGAAGGTTCCATTTGATGCCGCGCGCGCATGGGCGTTTTTGATCGACGCGGATGGGATTGGCGCGACGGTGGCCTTGTCGGTGTCGGACGCATTAGCAAACCTCGACGAACGTGCGGCGATTGACCGATTGGTTGAGGCGCTTGAGGATATTCAACCGCCTGAAGCACGTGACACAAGCAGCCCCGTTGCTGGCAAAACTGTCGTGTTTACAGGGACGCTTGAAAAAATGACCCGCGCGGAAGCAAAGGCCCGTGCCGAAATGCTTGGCGCGAAAGTGAGCGGATCGGTGAGCGCTAAGACGGACTTGCTGGTCGCGGGCCCGGGGGCTGGGTCAAAGGCGAAGAAGGCTGCTGACCTCGGGATTGAAACCATTGATGAGGACGGCTGGCTGGCGCTGACAAGCGGCGCATGAGTGCGCCTAGCGGCAGACCAGAGGTTCTATGGCCGCTGTTTGGCAGCCTTGAAAGCCTAGATGGGATTGGCCCGAAATCGGCGCAGGCATTGATCGCAGCGCATATCGAAAAGCCGCGCGATTTACTGTTCACACTGCCGCATTCAGGCGTCGATCGTCGTCGGCGTGCGTCCATTCTTGAGGTGCAGGCGCCCGCTGTTTGCACCGTTGAAGTCACGGTTGGCCAGCACAATGCGCCGTCTCAGCGGGGGCGTCCGTACCGTGTTATGGTTGAGGATGCGCAGACGACGTTCCAGTTAGTATTCTTTCGCAGTCACGGCGAATACCTGCGAAAACAATTGCCTACGGGGCAGCGACGTGTGGTGTCGGGTAAGATTGAACTCTTTGATGGTGTCGGCCAGATGGTTCATCCAGACCATATTCTGACACCGGATGAGGCGGAACAAATTCCGCTGTTCGAACCGGTGTATCCGCTGACTGGCACGGTGACCCAAAAGGCGATGTTTAAGGCAACTGCGGATGTTTTGGCACAAGCGCCAGACCTGCCGGAGTGGATTGATCCGGCGCTGCGTGCGCGCGAGGGCTGGCCGGAATGGGGCGAGGCGTTGGCACAGGCGCACCGTCCGATGTCCTCGGCCGAGCTTGCGACGACAGCCGCAGCGCGGCAACGATTGGCCTATGATGAGGTTCTTGCGCACCAACTGACGCTTGCGCTCGCACGCGCACAACAGCGGCGTGGCAAAGGGCGCGTGACGGTTGGGGATGGGTCCAAGCAGCGTAAGGTGCTGGCATCGCTTGGGTTTGCGCCCACTGGGGCGCAGGTTCGTGCGACGGCTGAGATCGCCAAGGATTTGGCGAAACCGCACCGGATGAACCGTTTGCTGCAAGGTGATGTGGGGTCCGGTAAAACATTGGTCGCGCTACTGGCACTGCTGAACGCAGTTGAGGCTGGCGGGCAGGGCGTGATGATGGCCCCGACAGAAATCCTTGCGCGTCAACATCTTGAAGGGTTGCAGCCGCTCGCAGCTGAGGCGGGTGTCGTGTTGGAAATTCTGACAGGGCGCGACAAAGGGGCGGAGCGGAACGCGAAACTGGCCGCGCTGGAAGCAGGCGACATTCACATTCTGGTCGGCACCCATGCTGTGTTCCAAAAGGACGTGGTGTTTGCCGACCTGCGCCTTGCGATCATTGACGAACAACACCGGTTTGGCGTCGCGCAGCGCATGGAATTGGGTGCCAAAGGCGCTGCGGTTGATGTGCTGGTGATGACGGCCACACCGATCCCTAGATCACTTGCATTGGCGCAGTACGGGGACATGGACGTTAGCGTGTTGGATGAAAAACCACCCGGTCGCAGCCCTGTGACAACCGCGTTGGTTGCGACATCAAAGATGGACGCCGTGGTGGACCGCCTGCGTGCAGCAGTGGCCGAGGGGCGGCAGTGCTATTGGGTCTGTCCACTGGTTGAGGAATCTGAGGTCAGCGACAAGACCGCCGCTGAAGAACGCTTTAAACGCCTGCGTGCGGCACTGGGTGAGGGCGTTGTTGGCTTGGTCCACGGACAGATGCCCCCCAGCGACAAAGACGCCGCCATGCGTGATTTTGTGGACGGGAAGACAAAAGTGCTGGTCGCGACGACGGTAATTGAAGTCGGGGTAAATGTTCCAAACGCCTCGATCATGGTGATTGAACGTGCAGAAAGCTTTGGCCTTGCGCAGCTTCACCAGCTGCGCGGGCGGGTCGGGCGTGGGTCTGCTAAGTCCACCTGTTTGCTGATGTATCAAGCGCCGCTGTCTGAAACCGGCCGACAACGGTTAGAAATCATGCGCGAAACCGAAGACGGGTTCCGCATTTCTGAAGAAGACCTTGCGATGCGTGGGGCGGGTGATGTCATCGGCACGGCGCAATCTGGCCTGCCAAGGTTCCGAATTGCTGACCTCGAACGGCAAACAGCCCTCATGGCGCTGGCGCAATCTGATGCCCGAAAATTGCTTTTGGACGATCCGACACTGGAATCCGAGCGTGGAAAAGCCGCACGGACGCTTTTATGGCTCATGGAACAGGATAGGGCTATTCGTTTAATTTCAGTGGGTTAGGTTCTATTAGAACATTTTGTTCACTTTTGTTCTCATAAAGTTCTTGCATTGCGGATTGGTTAATGAGAACAAAGGAGCAACAAAGAGAACATCACTGAGGAGCAACACCATGGCGAAAGAAATCAAAAGCGTATTTGTTCGGTCAGCTGACACGATCATCGCGGATGCTATCGGTATGGCGGCCCTTGTTGTGATGCTTTTTGCGGCCCTGAGCCTGCCCAACGTTATCTAATTACCTGTCTGTCTACCTTCGCGTTTCGTGCCGGTTTTTCCAGATCTTCTGTCCCACCTTACGATCTGTTTTTAGTCCGACACTGCCTGTCATCGACCAATCGAGAGCCTGCCTTTCTCGTTAACACGCCGGTCCCACACGAAACGCATATCTGCCGCCACTTTCCGCTGTCCCGGAAAGTGGCGGTTTTTTCTTTTTAGAGCAGGGTGTTAGGCTGATGGTGCGTCAGCAAAGGCATCCAACGTCGCGTCAAACACCAGCAGGATAGACGCATGGCGGTTCTTGTATTCTGACGCGGGGCCAAGAACCTCGAACCCCTCAAACGGCGCATCTGGTGTCGGCCCGCCTGATTTCAGCATCGCAAAAAGCTGATCGCGCCCGTGCTGCACTTCGGCATGTGTGCGACCGATGATGTTCTGGCCAACAATCGCTGCCGATGCTTGGCCCAATGCGCAGGCTTTAACGTCCTGACCAAACGCCGTGATGCGACCATCCTCTAGCATCAAATCCACGGTCACAGTTGACCCGCACAAGGGGGATCGACGTTTCGCGGTACCGTCAGGCGCATCCAGTCGCGTGCGATGTGGAATATCCGCAGCCAGCCCGAGAATACGGGTGGAATACAATTTGATCAGGTCAGAATCGGCGGACATAGGTTTACTTTCTCGACGTGTTCTTCATAGATAAGCCCGCGTACGCAACTTGCCAAAGGAAAACCAGTCATGTCTTTCGATCCTTCAACATTGACATATGATTCCAATGGCTTGATCCCATGTATTGCGCAGCAAGACGGCACCGGAGAGGTGTTGATGATGGCATGGATGAACGCCGATGCGGTGGCGATGACGTTAGCGACCAAACGCGTAACCTATTGGTCGCGTTCGCGTCAGTCTTTCTGGATCAAGGGCGAGACGTCAGGCCACACGCAGGAACTGGTGGATTTGCGCGTGGATTGTGACAGCGATTGCCTATTGGCCATTGTGCATCAAACGGGGGCGGCCTGTCACACAAACCGGCGCAGCTGCTTCTACACGTCTGTCATTGAAGGTGACGAAGTCGAACTGATGGCACCAATGACCTAAAGCCCCACCAGCGCGCGGATATCATCCGGCGTAGCGCCCTCATCGCGGTACTTTGAAATCGCACGGGCATCATCGCGTTTTGCAAGGCGTTTGCCCGCGTCATCGCGGATCAGGCCGTGGTGGTGATAGGTGGGCGTTGGCAGGCCTAAAAGCCGTTGTAAAATAACGTGAATTTTGGTGGCTTCGAACAGATCTTCACCGCGCACCACATGGGTAATGCCTTGTGCCGCATCATCCAGAACCACCGACAGGTGATAAGATGTGCCCATGTCGCGCCGTGCCAAAACGATGTCGCCAATGGTGTCGATGGCGTCTTGTGGAGTAAATTCAATCAAGCCCGTTTCACCGTTTGGGCCTTGGCCTGTTTCTACGAAAGAAAACAAATCACTACCTGTAACGGCGCTGCCTTGTTTGCGTGCAACGGTATCCATCAACAAACGGATTGCGGCGTCTTCAGGCATCTGAACAGTGCCTGATTTGTTGGTGTTAGCACGGCAAGTGCCAGGGTAGATCAGACCGTCAGGCCCGGTCGCAGGTTCTGTGCCTTCCTGTGGGGCTGACATAGCTTCCAAGACATCTCGGCGGGAACAGGTGCATGAAAAAACGTACCCATGATTCCAGAGCCAGCACAGCTTGTCGCGGTACACATCTAGGCGTTCAGATTGGCGCATGACAGGCGTTGCCCAACGTAGACCGAGCCATTGTAGGTCGTCATAAATCTGTGCCTCCCATTCGGGACGTGCACGAGATTGATCAATGTCTTCAATGCGTAACAGGAAATCGCCACCGCGTTCCATCGCCATGTCATGGGCCAGTAATGCTGAATAGGCGTGCCCAAGATGCAGCGGCCCCGTTGGTGACGGGGCGAAGCGGGTGATCATCGTGTCAGTCTGCATTCGCGTCCGATGTACCCAACCATGCCTGCCAGTCGAGTTTGGCGCGGTCTGTGTAGGCCTTGTAGCGGTCTTTGCGCCCGCGACGACCCGATTTGAGGCCCGCAACCGGTGGGAACAGCCCGAAATTTACGTTCATTGGCTGGAACGTCTTCGCGTCAGCGCCGCCCGTGATGTGTGTTACCAGTGCGCCTGTTGCTGTGGTGTTTGGCACCGCACCAAGGGTTTCTCCGCGCATATCTGCTGCGGCGAGACGACCCGCCAAAAGACCCATCGCAGCGCTTTCAACATAGCCCTCAACACCTGTGATTTGCCCTGCAAAGCGGATGTTGGGTTTGGATTTCAACCGCATTTGATCATCAAGCAAAGTTGGTGAGTTCAGGAACGTGTTGCGGTGGATGCCACCAAGACGCGCGAAATTCGCATTCTCAAGTCCTGGAATGCGTTTGAAAACATCCACTTGCGCGCCGTACTTCATTTTTGTTTGAAACCCGACGATGTTGTAGAGCGTGCCCAATGCGTTGTCGCGTCGCAGCTGAACCACGGCGTAGGCTTTGTTTTGCGGATCGTGTTCGTTGGTCAGGCCAACGGGCTTCATCGGACCAAAACGCAATGTCTCGCGACCGCGCTCGGCCATGACCTCAATCGGGAGACAGCCATCAAAGTAACCCGCTGTTTCGCCTTCTTTAAACTCGGTTTTGTCGGCGGCGAGGAGAGCGTCAATGAACCCTTCGTAATCCTCTTTGGTCATCGGACAGTTGAGGTAGGCGGTGCGCTCTTCTTCGGTTTCGCCCTTGTCGTAACGCGATTGCATCCACGCTTTGCTCATATCGATACTGTCGTGGTAGATGATGGGCGCAATGGCATCGAAAAACGCGAGGGCCTCGGCTCCAGTTTCAGCAGCAATCGCATCGGCCAGCTTGCCCGATGTCAGCGGCCCCGTCGCAATAATCCACTGACCGTCATCAGGAAGCGTGTCTATTTCTTCAAATGAAATCGATATGTTAGGGTGCGATGTTAATGTAGCTGTCACAGTCTCTGCGAACGGATCACGATCAACCGCCAAGGCGCCGCCAGCGGGCAGTTTGTGCTGATCCGCCGTGGTCATGATGATCCCGCCAGCCGCGCGCATTTCCCAGTGCAGCAGACCAACAGCGTTTTGTTCATCATCATCAGATCGGAACGAGTTTGAACACACCATCTCGGCCAGATTGCCCGTGCGGTGGGCAAAGGTTTCGACCTTCGGGCGCATCTCGTGGATGACGACCTTTTGGCCGAGGTTGGCCGCTTGCCAAGCTGCTTCTGATCCGGCCATTCCGCCGCCGATGATGTGCAATGTATCTGTCATACCGGGGGGATAGGGTGTCTGAACCAGCTTGGAAAGGGGCGAAATGCGCCTGTGTATCGCGTGCACAACCCGTACACATCCCGTACACAACCTGTATGTACAGTCATTGAAACAGAAAAGGCCCGCGCGATAAGGTGCGGGCCTTACTTTGAAACGGTATGGGCGAAAATCACAGCCAAACTAAAAGACGGGCGGCCTGGGGTTCTTAAAACCCGAAGGGGAAGGGCGCCCT
>CALBVZ010000067.1 GCA_937969445.1 uncultured Octadecabacter sp.
ATCGGTGAAGTTGTGTCCGGTATGGATGTCGTTGACGCGATTAAGCTTGGCGCTGGCGCAAACGGGGCCGTTGTCGGCGCACCTGACGTGATGACAGACGTGAATGTGGTTGAACTGCCGTAATACACGCAGCGATCACAATACAGTTGGGGGGCTATGCAGCGATGCATGGCCCCTTTTACGTTAGGGGTGAACATAGGAGACCCCCATGCTGCGCATTGCTGCCGTTCTGACCCTCATCGCCAATACCGCCGCCGCCGACCCAGATTTCTGGAAGTTCGAATGGCCGAATACAGACTTTGAAAACACCAGTGTCGAAAATTGGGTTGAAATCCTATCAGGTGGCCCGCCACGCGATGGCATTCCCGCGCTTGATGATCCGACGTTCATTGATGCGTCCGGTGAAAACCGCATTGAAGATCGCGAACCCGTTATCACATTGGAATTGCAGGGCGAGGTGCCACGCGCCTATCCGATCCGCTATTTGATGTGGCATGAAATCGTAAATGACGAAGTGGCCGGACGCCCGATTGCAGTGACGTTTTGCCCGCTGTGCAATTCCGGTATTACCTTTGATCGCCGCGTTGGCGGACAGGTCTTAACGTTTGGCGTGTCGGGCAAGCTGCGCAATTCCGATATGATCATGTTTGACCGTGAAACCGAAAGCTGGTGGCAGCAGGCGATTGGGATCGGGATCGTAGGCGAGCTGACAGGGGTTGAACTGCAAACCTTGCCAAGCTGGATGGAAAGCTGGGCTGAATTTAAGGCGCGCAATCCTGACGGGCTGGTGATGGATCAACCCAACCAACGCCGTAACTACGGCGCCAACCCCTATGTGCAATACGACAGTTCGCATCGCCCGTTTCTGTATTCAGGCGAAGTGCCACCCCACGGCATTGAACCGCTCGCCCGTGTTGTACGGGTCGGGGATACCGCATGGCCGATGACGCGGATCGCGCAAGAAGGTGTGATTTCTGAGGAGGGCGTGGTTCTTAGCTGGACGGCTGGGCAAGCCTCGGCTTTGGATACACAAAACATCGGGCAGGGGCGTGATGTTGGGACTGTGCGGGTGCGCGATTCCGCGGGCGTTGATCTGGCCCACGACGTTATGTTTGCCTTTGCGTTCCATGCCTTCTGGCCTGATGGCACTTGGATGCTGGCGCAGTGAAGATGAGTATTTTTGAGCCAAAGAAGGGTTAAGTTCCGCAAAACGTTTGGTGGACTTTCTCAGCTTCTTTGGGGAGGTGCGCGAAGGCCGCGTTCGGAGTGAACGGGGTTTTGACCGCGTCGAGCATCTCGTGAAAAGGATCAAAGTCACCATGGGTTGCGGCTTGGATCGCGTGTTCTATTTTATGGGTGCGCGGGATGATTTGCGGATTGGTCTTGCGCCACATGACATCGTCAGGGGCGGCGGCGCGCCAGCTTGCGTACCACTCCGGATAGAGGGTTTGAGTTTCATCCAAGGTGTTAAATGTATTGGTGAAATCCGCACCCGTTTCAGCCATGAGCGCAAGCAGGTCCTTTGCAAGTTGGGTCGTTTCGTCAGAGGGTGCGAGGCCAAGTTTTGGAGCGAAGGTTTTGGCCCATTCATCTTCAAACAACGCGGGGAAGCGGTCCAGAATGGCGGTGAAATCGGCAATGGCTTTGTCCGTGTCAGGTAATATTTGCACGAGGGATGTCGCGAATTGCGCCAAATTCCAATGTGTGATCGGACCTTGGTTTGAGTAAGCGTAACGACCCTGACGATCGATTGAGCTGAACACCGTATCGGGGTGATAGACATCCATGAACGCGCAAGGGCCGTAGTCGATGGTCTCGCCTGCGATTTGAACGTTGTCCGTATTCATCACCCCGTGGATGAAGCCAACGGACATCCATTTGGCAACCAATGTCGCCTGCTTTTGCATTACCATTTCAAACAGTTGCAATGGATCCGCGGCGTCTGGGTAGTGGCGGTTGATGGTATAATCGGTCAGCAAGTGCAGCGCTTCGACATCGCGCTGTGCGGCGAAATACTGGAACGTTCCGACGCGGATATGAGACGCCGCAACACGCGTCAGAACAGCGCCAGGAAGTCGACCTTGTTCACGCAAAACGGGATCACCGGTTAGCACAGCTGCAAGGGCCTTTGTTGTTGGAATATCAAGCGCCTGCATGGCGCAACTCATCAAGTATTCGCGCAGAACGGGGCCGACCCATGCGCGCCCATCGCCGTTACGCGAGTAGGGTGTCGGACCTGAGCCTTTAAGCTGGATATCAACACGGCCCGCTGGCCCGTCTATTTCGCCAAGATGCAACGCGCGGCCGTCGCCAAGGCGCGGCGAGAACCCACCAAACTGGTGCCCCGCATAGACCTGCGCGAACGGGATCGCATCGTCGGGAATGTCGTTTCCTGAAAAGATGTTTGCAGCATCAGCGTCGGACATGTCTGCAACGTCCAGTCCCAGTTCTTTGGCGAGATCACGGTTAAACGCGATGAGTTGGGGTGCGCTCGCAGGGGCGGCAGCCACTTCTGAATAAAAGCGATCTGGCAGGGACAGGAAAGTCGTATCAAAGGGAATAGTCAGGGGCATATCAGGGCCTTTCGATGCGACAATTCATAAACTTGAAACTGATATGGGTCAGAGAACCCGCGTCATCAAGCTGTAGCGATCACGTAGCTTGAAATGTGCCCGTGAATACAAACGCTGGGTGGCTTCATCATCGCGGTCGACCTCAAGGTGCAGGGCCTGAACACCGACGTCTGACAGGCTTGATGAAATCGCCAACAGGACTTCAGATGCAATGCCACGTTTGCGTACGGGCGGGCGGATATAAAGCTCGTCCACAAAGGCATCCATTCCACCCATTTCCATTGACCAACCAAAGGTGATGATCGTGTAGCCAGTCGGTGCCTTCGCGGGACCAAATAGCCACGCCGCCCCTAAGGGTGAGCCTTGTAAAAGGGGCATCAATGCCGCCTCACGCTGCTCATCGCTACGCTCGATCCCGTATTCAGCGTGAAAAGCTGTGATGAGGGGAAGCAAGCGCGGGGCGTCGTCAGGTGTGGCAAGGTGGATTGCGGTTGTCATGGATGCACGGCCTTTGGATCAATATGCGGCCTTCATAGGAGACTTGGCCTATGAAAGTACAGATGTAGCGAACTGCGGGTTTGAGCCAAGACCTACCGACTAAGGAGCCCCAATTGTTGCGCCAACGACAAGTCGTCAGTGAGGCACCATTGCTCAACCACAAGGCCGCTATCGAGGTGGTAAATTGAAATTTCATCAACTTTCACTGTCCGCCCGGTTGGTTCAACACCTATAAAGCGGCCTTTGTGCGTTCCAGTTGAAACATACCTTGTCACGACTTTTCCCTGATCAACCACGATATCTTCAATTTGTTCGTGCCAATCTGGAAATGCGTTTCTAATCCGTAGGATAGCTTCTTTTACTCCTTCGTGCCCTCTGAATTCACTCTGCGCCCAGCCTTTGGGCATGTGTGCAATGAACTTGCTTGAATAGATTTGCGGTATCCTTTTGAGATTGCCGATATTCCAAAGGTTATGAAGCTCTCGGATCACACTGATTTCAGCTGTTTTCGGGGCACTAGTCATTCGATCATAAAGGCCGAAGAGCGCTATTTTGGCAAATGATAGCTTTGACAGCAAAGCGAACCTCACCCCAACCGCGCTAACCGTTCTGCTAACAACGCAAAGAACCCGTCCGCATCCATGTCACCCATGAATGTGCAGTTCGGCTCGCGCCCTGAAACACGCCACCAATCTGCGACGGTCATGCCCATCGTCAGTTCCGATTGGGTTTCGATTTCAACGTTAATGTGGCGGCCGGAGAACAGCTCCGGTTTGATCAGATAGGCGATGACGGTCGGGTCATGCAGCGGCGCGCCCTCGGATCCATACTTTTCTTTGTCAAAGCGTTCGAAAAAGTCGGTCCACTCGGCGGTCATGCGACCAACTTCAGTGCCCATGTTTCGAAATGCCTCAACGCGGGGGCGGGTCGTCAGGGCTTTATGCGTCACATCCAATGGCATCACCGTCAGGGGCACGCCGGCCTTAAACACGATATCGGCGGCCACAGGGTCCACATAGATGTTAAACTCGGCTGCAGGGGTGATGTTGCCACCTTCAAAATAGCCGCCGCCCATTAGCACAATTTCCTCAATCGCGCCTTTAATGTCAGGTGCGCGAGTCAATGCCGTGGCGATATTTGTCAGTGGCCCAAGTGGGCAAAGGGTGACAGAGTTTTCAGGGGCTGCGCGCAGTGTCTCGATGATCCAATCGACAGCGTGCTGTTCTTGCAGTGGCATTGTCGGGTCGGCCAGTTGCGGCCCATCTAGCCCCGTTTTGCCATGCACGTGTTCTGCCGTCACCAACGGGCGGTTCATCGGCGCATCACAGCCCGCAAATACCAGCGTTTCAGGCTTGCCCGCCAATTCACACACGATGCGTGCGTTTTTCTGGGTCAGTGCCAAGGGCACATTGCCCGCCACCGCCGTGATCCCAAGCACATTCACCTCAGGCGATGCCAATGCCAATAGGATCGCGACTGCGTCGTCTTGGCCAGGGTCGGTGTCGATAATGATGTTGCGCGCGCTCATGCTCGGTCCTGTCGTTAACTATCCAAACAACACCTAGCTGCCGTGCCGCCTAAGGGAAAGCCGTTCTGCATTTGCTTTTGTTTCAAAAATATCCCGGGGGAGCGAAGCGGGGGCTGGCCCCCTCAACAGGTCCGCTAAACGCGCCCGTGTTTGGAAAGGCGCGCATGCAGTGCTGCAACATCCCGATGATCAAGCTCCAAAGCAAAGATATAGGCATGGGTCAGGTAAAAGCAGGCGGCGTCAATGGTGTCAGCGCCGTCTGCCGCCTTGGCGTATAGCGTCACAAGGGCTGGTTTATCACCACTGGCATGGGCGTTTAGCAGTTGGGCGTCCAGCGTGCTCACGCGTTTGCCTGTGCGCCCATTTTCGCGGCGACCCAGTCGTGAAAGCAATGTGTTGGGCTGTCCATCACAGGTGAGAACCGCCCGCCGTCAAATCCTGGCGCTGCGCGGCCCCGCTGCATGCCTTCGACAACACCGATGTCTTCTTCGAAAACCTCTTGCCAGAAGGCCGCGTTCTTTTGTCGTAATGCGTCATCTGTCTTTGGCGATGCGTAATACAGGTGGACGTGTTCGATCGTGCGATCTTTGCTGACAGGTTCCAGCAAAATAGCATAGGCATGTTCACGTTGGGCAGCCAGTAAAACGTTGGGGTAAAGGCAGACGTATTCCGCGCCCTCATTCCATTTTTCAGACAGGCCTTCAAAGTCAGGAAAGACTGCGCCGTTTTCACCGGTGATCTGGCGGTAGACGTAGGTGCCTTGGCCGCTAAACGCGCCCTTCTTTGGGTCGGTGAGGGGGTGTTCGATGTGGTAGTGATCCTCAAGCCGCGAATAGCTGTTCAGGCCAGGGTGGATCCACGGCAGATGGTAGCTTTCAGCGAAATTTTCCACCGCGAGCTTCCAGTTGCAGTTCACATCCAGATTAAACTGGCTGTCGGAGCCGCCATGAAACAATGGTGCTGTGTTTTCGCTCCACCGCGCGATTAGCTCGGCATTTACCACTTCGAACGGGTCTGCTTTTCCGTCCAGGTTGATAAACACCACATCACGCCAGATATGGCTGCGTACTTCGATCAACCCAAGGTCATCGCGCACAATGTCTTTGTGGGTGTTATGACCTGGGCCACCAACATGCGGCGTCGAGACCAGATCGCCTTTGGTTGAATAGCACCAAGAATGGTAAGGACAGCGTATCGCGCCCTCAATTTTTCGGGGCGCGTCGATCAAAATCATGCCGCGGTGACGGCAGATATTCTGAAAAACACGCACATCGCCATCTTTGTCACGCAGCAACAACAAGGGAATGCCGAGGAACTCGATCGGTTTGGCATCGCCGTTTTCCGGCACATCCGCACCAACAGCCAATCCGGCCCATGAGGTATGCAAAACAACTTTGCTTTCTGTTTCAAATACTTGCGGGTCTATGTAATGCGCGTTTGGCAGCCCGTTTGCATTTGCAACTGAGCGGCGCACGTTTGCGAGATCGGAGACGTTGTAATCCTTGGCCATAAGACGTGTCCCTTGCTTGTGATAGGGCAAGCGTAACGCCTTGCAAAGAACGATTCAGGTGATTTGGCGACACGGTCTTTCCTCACCACGACATCAAAAGCAGGGATAACGGGCGCAATTGCGCGGCTCATTGCCTGTTGTGAAGGTCGCTGTGCGCTAGGTTCAGCGCATCCCCATTTTGCGGCGTTGCTCCGCCGAAGGGCGCGCGCAAAACACGCGTTCCATTGCGCACTTCCGCCGCTTCTTCGGGTCGGAATGGATCGTTACGCCAAGCGGCCATACTCCTCATGTCACGGGATGCCAGCGTGCATCCCTCCATGTCCAAAGGAGACACAACTATGTTGAAGTTTACTAAACTGAGTGCCGCCGTTTTCGTTCTGATCGCAGGTGCAGCAAGCGCCCAAGAGGCAGATCCAAACATCGACGTAAACGGTGATGGCTTTTACAGCTACCCAGAAGTTGGTGCGGTTTACCCTGAACTGACCGATGCTGAGTTTACTGTCATGGACACCACGGGTGATGGCCTGCTGGATATGGCTGAAGTGATGGCCGCGCAGGAAGCAGGGCTGATGCCTGCGTCCTAATGGGCACCTAACGACACCCCTTATCCCTAGATACGAAGACTTTCGTTGTCGGGCTGGCTGATCGCTCCGCTCAGCCCGATGCGTTAGCGCCTGGCGCGTTCCCCAAGCGTGCTACGGGTGTTGCCCCTCAGTTCCAGTAACTGGGGGGCATTTTTTCGGTAATTATTTAGCGTCGCGCAGTTGGCGCGCGGTGACAAAGGACACCAAGCGGCGGCTACCCGTGTCCCACAGGTTTAAGCGCGCGGACTTAAAGCTTTGGCGTAGGGTCAAACGGCTGCAATCCACCAGCTCTTCGTGGTCATTTAGAACCTCGCGCAAACGGTAAAACGGGATGCGACTGTATAGGTGGTGCACGTGGTGGATGCCGATGTTGGCGGTAAACCAACGCAGGATCGGCGGCAGGTCATAGTGTGAGCTGCCGTGAAGGGCGGCGTCGTGTAACTGCCAGTCCTCGGTTTCGTCCCAATGGGTCGTTTCAAACTGGTGCTGAACGTAAAACAGCCAAACCCCGATGGACGCAGCGATGATCGTGGACGGGAGGAAGACCAAGAACAGGGCCTGCCAGCCGCCAAAGTAAACGATAGCGGTCAGGATAGCAGCGAGGGCAGCATTGGTGCCCATAGCGGAAATCCAATACTTGCGACCTTGGTCCATACAGCTAAGGGGGAGGCGGTGTTGCAGTAGGAACAAATAAGTTGGGCCAATGCCAAACATCACAATCGGGTGGCGGTAGGCGCGGTACAGGAATCGACCAAACGGCGTGCGCTGGTGGTATTCTTCAGTGGTTAGGGTCATCACATCGCCAATGCCACGAAACCCGAGGTCGCCTGCGTGGCTGTGGTGGATGGAGTGGGTCCGGCGCCAAACATCATAAGGTGTCAGTGTCACAACACCCAATACACGGCCAACCCAGTCAGAGACGTTACGGTTGTCATAGAACGATCCGTGGCCGCAATCGTGTTGGATGCAGAAAAGGCGCAGCAAAAACATACCGTTAATCGCCGAAATCGCAAACGCCGCAAGGTAGCTGTACTGCGCGATGTAACATGCCAAAACCCACAACATGATGAATGGAATCGCACTCACTGCCAGTTCAAAACTGCTGCGCATCGCATCCGGCTCACGGTATTTCGCTAATACACGAACCCAATCGCGGGCAGCCATATTCGTCGAGTCTGTCTCGGGGAGAGGGTTTGTCATTGAGATGTATCGCGCCTGTCGGTTTTGTTGGTTGGGACGTTGCTATAGCAATGAACCCGTTAAGCAAATGCGCATTCTGTGCAGTGGGGCATGTTAGCGCACAAAAGAAAGGGTTTTAACTGTGCGCTGCATGGGGGATGCAGCTTGTGTTTGCATTGTCCTCGGCTGAAAAACCTTCAGGGTTGAGTTGGAATGACAGTTTTGCAGGACGAAGCTGGCATTCAACGTTTTCTGCAAAAAAGCTGCTGTGGATGCGATGTAGCTGACAGACCCTGTCAGTTGCCTTGTGCGAGAAGGAGCTCTAACAAATTTGGAGTGAACGATGAAGACGCTACTACTTTCCGCACTGGCGAGCCTATCTTTGGCGGGGGCATCTTATGCAGAGGTCTGTGAACGCGAACAAACTGGCGTCGCAACAACAGCAGAGATTGTTGAATTTCGGTTGGCCGAAGGGGTGTCGGATGAAGAATTCCTTGCATCTGCTCAATCCAGCACAGTGTATCTCTGTTCAACGGCGGCGTTTGTGCGGCGTAGCCTTTCACAAGATGAAACAGGCCTTTGGACCGACTATGTAGAATGGACATCGAAAGAGGGCGCACAAGCGGCGGCAGAAGTTGCCATGCAACGCGAGGACATGATGCCGTTTATGCTGGCAATTGACCCTGAAAGCATATCGTTGCGGTATGCGGCTCTTTCTTCGATAGAATAGCTGGATGCGCAGAACTGATCGACTTTTCAGTATCATCCAGCTTTTTCGCGATGGACGCCTTCACAAAGGGGCGGACATTGCCGAAAGAATGGAGGTGTCACTGCGCACCGTCTATCGTGATGTTGAGACGTTGATCGGTTCTGGCGTTCCGATCACTGGCGAGCGAGGTGTCGGGTACATTATGACCGAACCGGTCTTCCTACCTCCGCTAAACTTAACACCGGGCGAGTTGGAAGTATTGGAACTGGGGATTGCCTTGGTGCAGTCCAGTTTCGGCCAGAGCCTATCAGATCATGGAAAAAGCCTCGGAGATAAGGTGCGGGCGGTCTTACCCCAGCCAGAGATGCTGGATCCGACACGGGGTGCAATTGCCATCTATACACCAAAATTTTCACAACGCGTGCTGGATGTTTTGGACATTGTTAGACGTTCCATTCTCAGTCGGACACTACTGAATTTTGATTACAAATCCCTGTCTGGGGAAGCGTCCGAGCGGATCGTCCGCCCACTTGAAATTGAAGTTTGGGAGAATGTTCTGACGCTGACGGCATGGTGCGAAACGCGGTCTGATTTTCGGGTCTTTCGCTTGGATCGAATGGAAAGCGTAAAACTAGGCGATCACGGTTTCAGACCGGATATCGGTAAACGCCTGCAAGACTATCTGGAAAAACAAAATGCAAAACCTAACACCAACTCTGGTCATTGACGCGCTCTTGTCAAAATTCGATGGCGTTTCCGTTGTCGAGGCTTGGGGCGAAAGATCCCTTTTCTACAACCCCGGAAGGCGGTTGCCTCGCGGTGTGTATTTCGCGACCGTTAAGGAAAAGGATGGTGAAAACGACAAAGCATCGAATTTAAATCGCGACGGTGTTTTTCGATTAAATGTTGGCACCACGAAACCCCTCTTTCTTGAACGGTTTGGCCCCCCGCCACCGCGACCCGGCAAGGGAGGCGTTATTGAAGGGCCGTGGGATTTTACCACTCTGGACAGATTGATACCCCATCCGGTTTATGGATGGATGAGTTGGGTGGCTGTCCTTAATCCAACGCAGACCACGTTTGACGAAATGCAGCCACTTATTGAGGCGGCGTATGCCAAGGCAAAAAAGAACTTCTTGAGGAGGCTCGTCGATTAACGGTTATTCGTTCATTGTGAAACATCCGTCATCATGGGCTCAAAATCGACTTCTCTGCGGTGCTGCAAAGTCGACTTTAAGCTCAAAGACAGTATTTTCTGACGTTCTTGCCCTGTTTACACCTCACCACGTGACAGTGCTGCGATGCCGGTGCGGGCCATTTCGACCAAACCGATTGGGCGCATCAGGTCGGCGAAGGCGTCGATTTTTTCGGATGTGCCGGTGATTTCGAAGGTGAAGCTTTCCAATGTGCTGTCGACCACGTTGGCGCGGAACACATCGGCCAGACGCAGCATTTCCATGCGATCATCGCCTTTGCCTGCAACCTTGAACAATGCCAATTCACGCTCAACGGCGCGGCCCTCAACTGTGAGGTCGTGGACATCGTGGACTGTTACAATGCGGCCAAGCTGGGCGCAGATCTGGTTGATGGTTTGCGGCGTGCCGATGGTGACAATCGTAATGCGCGACTGGTGGCCTGTGTGGTCCACTTCAGCGACCGTCAGGCTTTCGATGTTGTAGCCGCGTCCTGCGAACAACCCGATGACACGCGCCAGAACACCCGGCTCGTTTTCGACCAGAACGGCCAGCGTGTGGCGCTCTTCAACGTCACTGAAGTTCGGGCGGAGATTGTAGGCGGAGTGCGAGGTCGCACCTTTTTTGATTTTCAAAGCGGACATGAGTTTTCCTTCAGACGTCGGGGCAGGTGGTCGTGGCGTAGTAGGTGTTTGTGATGCCGTCTTTCACGATGGTGTCGACAGTGCATCCGGTGACCTGTTCAGCCGCGACTTGTGCGTTTGTTAGTAGAGCTGCGGGCGACGTGCGCCCTGTTTCGAAATTCTGGATCGTCAGGCCGCGCTCGGTTTGTTTGACGGTGAATGTGTTTCCGTTCACCGTCGCAACCTCACCGGGCATCAAGTTTGCCACCATGCCGCCTGAACAGGCAGCAAGGGGCAGAGATACCGATAAGATGAGCGCGCGGGCTGTCATTACACCAACACCGAACCTTTAGCGTCGATAACGCCTTGGGTATCGGCATCACCAAGCAACATGTCGTTGTGGGCTTTGCCTGACGGGATCATCGGGAAGCAGTTTTCGTGCTTCTCAACGAGGCAATCAAACAGAACTGGTCCGTCGTGGTTGATCATTTCCATGATCGCATCGTCCAGATCAGCAGGGTCGGAACACAGGATGCCTTTCGCGCCGAAGGCTTCCGCCAGCTTTACAAAATCAGGCAGGCTTTCAGACCAGGACGAGCTGTAACGCTCGCCGTGCAGCAATTCCTGCCACTGGCGCACCATGCCCAGACGTTCGTTGTTCAGGATGAACTGTTTCACCGGCAAGTTGTACTGCATAGCCGTGCCCAGCTCTTGCATGTTCATCAGCCATGACGCTTCACCGGCGACGTTGATCACCAGCGCGTCGCGGTGCGCCATTTGCACGCCGACAGAAGCCGGGAAGCCGTAGCCCATGGTGCCAAGCCCGCCGGACGTCATCCAGCGGTTGGGATCTTCGAACCCCAGATATTGCGCGGCCCACATCTGGTGCTGACCCACTTCGGTGGTGATATAGCGGTCGTGGCCTTTGGTCAGTTCCTCAAGCCGAGTGAGGGCGTGTTGTGGGCGGATGGTTTTGCCTTCTTGTTTGAAGGCAAGGCAGTCGACTTTGCGCCATTCGTTGATCTGGCCCCACCATTTGGCAAGGTTTTCCTTGTCAGTTTTGCGACCGCGGGATTTCCAAACGTTCAGCAAGTCTTCCAGCACATGGGCGCAATCGCCAAGGATCGGCATGTCGACGTGAATGACCTTGTTGATCGAAGAGGCATCAATATCAATATGCGCCTTCTTCGACTTTGGGCTAAAGGCATCAACGCGGCCTGTGATCCGGTCGTCAAAGCGCGCGCCGATGTTGATCATCAGATCGCAATCATGCATCGCCATGTTCGCCTCATAAAGGCCATGCATCCCGAGCATCCCCAGCCAGTTGTCGCCGGATGCGGGATAGCAGCCCAGACCCATCAGGGTTGAGGTGATCGGGAAATTCGTGGCGGCTACCAATTCGCGCAAAAGCTGCGTGGCAGCGGGGCCTGAGTTGATGATGCCGCCGCCGGTGTAGAACACCGGGCGCTTGGCCTTTTCCATGGCCTTGGCAAGCTCGGTGATCATCTCGATGTCACCTTTGACCTGCGGGGCGTAGTGCGATTTGCGCTTGGCCTTTTCGGTATAGGTGCCGCTTGCGAACTGCACGTCCTTGGGGATGTCGATCAGAACAGGGCCGGGGCGGCCAGAGGTGGCGACGTGGAACGCCTCGTGCATGACACCGGACAGGGTGTCCGTCTCTTTCACCAGCCAGTTGTGTTTGGTGCAGGGGCGGGTGATGCCAACGGTGTCCGCCTCCTGGAAGGCGTCAGAGCCAATCATGAAGGTCGGCACCTGACCGGTGAGCACGATGATCGGGATGCTGTCCATCAGCGCATCCGTCAGGCCGGTAACCGCATTGGTGGCACCGGGGCCAGAGGTCACAAGCGCCACGCCCGGCTTGCCGGTGGAGCGGGCGTAACCTTCGGCGGCGTGGACAGCACCTTGTTCGTGGCGGACAAGAATGTGCTGGATGTGGTTTTGCTGAAAGATCTCATCATAGATCGGCAGGACGGCACCGCCGGGGTATCCAAAGACCGTGTCGACGCCTTGGTCGATCAGGGCCTGCACCACCATTTTCGCGCCGGTCATTTGCTTGCTCATCTTCTTTGT
>CALBVZ010000068.1 GCA_937969445.1 uncultured Octadecabacter sp.
TTTACTGGCTCCTGCGCAAAATCCGCCAGTCCCCCGAAGCTGTTCTGCAAGAGCTAGAAGAGCATTCACTTCACGACGTATCAAACTGACAGGCGAGACTTAAAAATGGCACTAACACTATTATTCGTTCTGTTGTTCTTGTTGCTGATCGCCGGTGCACCGGTGGCGGTGGCATTAGGCGTTGCATCGTTGGCTTTCATCATGCTGGACGGATTGCCTAACGTGGTTGTCCTTCACAATATGGTTAATGGCATCAACTCGTTCCCGTTAATTGCGGTGCCTTTCTTTATTATGGCCGGCCACCTGATGAATTCGGCCGGGATCACGACAAAGATCTTTGCCTTTGCGCGGGCAACCGTGGGTTGGATGTATGGCGGGCTGGGGCATGTGAATGTTGGCGCCAGCGTGATTTTCGCGGGCATGTCCGGCGCGGCGGTGGCCGACGCCGGGGGCCTTGGCAACATCGAGATCAAGGCCATGCGCGAAGCCGGTTATGACACCGACTTTTCTGTTGGGATCACCGCCGCATCTTCCACAATCGGCCCGATCATCCCACCCTCACTGCCTTTGGTGGTCTATGGTGTGATCGCGGAAACCTCGATCGGCCAGTTGTTTGCGGCGGGGTTGATCCCCGGATTGCTGATGGCTTTTGCACTGATGATCATGGTCGCGATCTTTTCCAAGATCAGAAACTATCCTCGTGATGAACGGTTCTCTGTGCGTTTGTTCTTTTCGACCTTCTGGCATGCGATTCTGCCATTGTTCACACCGCTGATCATCGTTGGCGGTATTTTGACAGGTATCTTTACACCAACCGAAGCTGCAATTGCTGCTGTGGCCTATTCCATGTTTCTAGGGTTGTTTGTCTACCGCACACTCAACGCCAAACGCCTTTTACGGGTTTCGATGGATACAGTTGAAACGACAGCCTCGATCATGATGATCGTCGCTGCATCGTCGATTTTCGCCTGGATCCTGACCGCAAACCAAGTCGCGCAAGCATTCGCAGAGTACATGCTAGCCTTTACCGATAACCGCGTGACCATCTTGTTGATCATTATGCTAATCGTTCTGGTCGTAGGCTGCTTCATGGAAACGTTGGCAGCGATCACGATCCTGACGCCGGTTTTGTTGCCCGTGGCGATGCAAGTAGGCGTTGATCCGGTTCATTTCGGTATCATCCTGATCCTGAACTTGATGATCGGGCTTCTGACGCCTCCTGTGGGCTTGGTTTTGTATGTCTTGGCAAAGGTTTCGGATGTACCATTTGAACGCTGTGTCGTGGCAACGGCGCCGTTCCTGGTGCCACTTGTGCTGGTCTTGCTGATGCTTACCTTCATCCCATCACTATCGATGTGGCTGCCGGAACTGATCTACCGATAGCGATACAAAGTTCGGCCTAAGGTGTAGGCCGGTGTAAACCTTTCATGATGCAACCTGTAACTTTCCCAGCTAGAAACCATTTTGGCGGCTAGCTGGGATAAGCGAGCAGCAATCGCAAGCGTTGGCAAAGCGATTTATCAGCGTCAGGTCAAATGGGCGGTCGGTCGTTCACAACTTGGATCTTCGCGCCGTCAGGATTGGTAACACAATCAGGCCAGCCGCGATCACCAGTAGCCCCAGTGTCATTGGTCTCTCAAGAATAAACGAAACGCCACCGTACAACTGCATTGACCGAGAAAAATTGTCTTCCATCATGCCGCCTAAGATGAACCCGATCAACAAGGGTGGCAGCGGGAAGTTTGCGAATTTCAGCGCAATTCCGCAAACCCCGAAGCCAACCAAGATCAGCAATTCGGTTGCGTTGTTTTGCCCGATGTAAGCGCCCATCAAAGTAAAGAACAAGATGAACGGGATTAGGTAGTTCCGTGGAATTGCCAAGAGCTTTGCGATGTATGGAATGAGCGGCAAGTTCAGGATCAACAAGACCAGGTTGCCGATGAACATAGACATGATGACGGCCCAGAAAATTTGCGGTTCGTCGATCATCAAGCGCGGCCCCGGTGTGACGTTGAGAGCAATCAATGCTCCGAGCAGGATCGCCGTGGTGCCTGACCCCGGGATGCCCAATGTCAGCAGCGGAACAAACGAACCCGTACAAGCGGCGTTGTTCGCAGTTTCTGGCGCAGCCAACCCTTTGATGGACCCCTTACCAAATTCTTCTTGTTCGGCCTTTGGTGCGATGTTGCGCTCGACCGCATATCCCAAGAAGGACGCAATCGTAGCACCTGCTCCTGGCAAAACCCCGATGAAGAACCCTTGTAAAGATTGGCGTCCGATAACGGGCGCGATGGCGCGTGCTTCGGCGCGTGTAATGCGAAGGTCTTTAATCTCGCCGCCGTCATCCCCAAGGTTCTTGGGTTTCAGGACAAGAAAAACCGCTTCCGGCAAGGCAAACATCGCCATCGCCAATGTGATAAACCCAAAACCGGACTGAAGGTCCATAATGCCCGCGGTGAAGCGTGGCATGTTGAACAATGCGCCCTCGCCCACTGTTGCCATGATCAAACCAAGCACAGTCATCATAACCGCCTTGGTCACTTGACCTGGGCCGGCAAAGGCCGCAATCGCAGAAAGCCCCACAACCATAAGCGCGAAATACTCTGCCGAATGGAACAGCAGCGCCACGGACGACAACATCGGCGCAAAGATCATCAATAGGATCGCACCAATCGTGCCACCCGCAAAGCTTGCAATGGCCGCGATGGTCAGGGCTTTACCGGCTTTACCCTGTTGGGCCATCGGGTAGCCATCAAACGATGATGCCACTGTTCCCGCCACACCGGGTGCATTCAACAGGATCGATGACGTCGACCCACCAAAGATCGCACCGTAATACACACCCGCCAACAGAATCAGCGCAGCTGACGGGTCACCCATAGAAATCGCGACTGGGATCATGATCGCAATGATCGACATTGGGCCAAGACCCGGCAACATGCCAATGAATGTCCCGATCAAACAACCGCCAATGACGACCAGTAGATTTTGCAAGGATAGGGCCGTTTGCAGGCCAATCAGAATACCTTCTAACATTGCTTTACACCCCCATGAAGAACGGCAGTGGGCGCAGGAAGATGCCGAGCACCTCTTGAACCAAATACCAAACTGCACCCGTCGCAATCAGCGCGACAGGCACCATAACGTGCCATTTTCGTTCGCCCAAAATGAACGAGCCGCCAATAAGAAAGGCTGAGGTAGAGAACACAAACCCCATTGGACGTAGGCACAAGGCATAAACAACCATCAGCCCTAACAGGAACAAGGCCTGCCCGATGAAGTAATCGCCCAAACGACGGTGATCGATATCCCCGATCTTTTCTTCACCCTTCTCAAGCCCGAGCAAAATGACGAGAGAGGCAACGACGCCAATGATCGAAAGCACTTTCGGGAATGTGCTGGGCCAGATCGGATTTCGACGCATGAAAGGCGCAAGGCTACCGTCCATCGTGAACCACGCAGTGTACCCATAAACGATGCAGATGCCCAACAGGACAAGTGCGATCCAACGATCCAAGGCCATAAGCCTACCCCCAATTTTCAGAAAAAGTAGTATGGCAGAGCAGACCGGCCGCTCTGCCAAAAGATGCCTCGCCTAGAGGAAGCCCAATTTTGTCATCAGATCGCCAATAACGGTTTCCTGCTCTTCGAGGAACGTTTGGAAATCATCACCTGAGTTGTGGATGTTGACCCAACCGTTGCGGGCGCGCACTGCTTCCCACTCTTCGGTGTCATACATCGCAGCAATCGCGTCTTGGTACGCCGTCAGCTGCTCTTCTGGCAGGCCAGGAACTGCAAAAAAACCGCGCCAGTTGACGAAGGTTGTGTCGATGCCTTGCTCCATCATGGTCATGGCTTCTGGTGCCGCATCAACGCGGGCATCAGATGTCACACCGATGATTTGCACTTCACCCTGATTGGCCAGATCGACCGCTTCAGAGAAACCCGTGGAAAGCGCTTTGATTTCACCAGACAGCAAAGCCGCCATCGCGGTACCACCAGCGTCGTATGGGATGTAGTTCACACCCAATGCGTCACGGCCGGATGCTTCCATAACCATCGCAGCAACAAGGTGGTCCATGCCACCCGGAACAGACCCGCCACCAATTGGTGTGCCCGCTGGGTCTGCGTCGAACATGGCCAAGAATTCTTCCATGTTGGTCACGTCACTGCCCGCAGGTACAACGATTGCAGCATAGTCACCGATCGTTCCTGAAACCAATGTCAGGTCACGGAAGTTATGCGGGAAAACACCTGTAAGCGAGCGAATCACGATTGGGGTCGAGTTGACCATCAATGTGCCGTGGTTGCTGTCTGCATTTTCGATCATGTAGCCAATCGCAACGCCACCGCCGCCACCAGACATGTTTTCATATGTTGCCGTGCCGACGATGCCAGCTTCGGTCAAGGCTTCACCGGTTCCGCGGGCTGTGCCATCCCAGCCGCCACCAGCGCCGCCAGGAATAATGAAGTGGATATCATCCAGGACTTGGTGGCCATCAGCGAAGGCTGCATTGCCAAGACCCAAGGTAGCAACCGCAGTTGCAATCAGGGCGCGACGGCCCATTTTCATCGTTGTCATGTTCTTCTCCCATTTGGTAGCCGTCTCCCACGGCCCCTGCGGACACCAAACCACAACAACCTGACACGGACCTGTCATGCCTAAAATCGGATAACATACGCCAATGAAATACCTGCTCGTCGAGGACAACATGGACCTAGCAAACGCGATTTCATCGCGCATCCGTCTCGACGGCCATATCGTTGATCACGCTGCTGAAATCGCCGACGCGACGGCCTTTGCATCGACGGGTGATTACGACCTAATCCTGCTCGATATTATGCTGCCCGACGGGGATGGTCGCAGCTTCCTAAAACAGCAACGTGCGGCCCAAAACGACACGCCAATCATCGTTCTAACAGCCCGTAGTCAGGTGTCTGATCGAATCAGTATGTTGGACTTAGGGGCCGACGATTACGTCACAAAGCCCTTCGATCATTCCGAATTGCAGGCCAGATGTCGCGCCGTGTTGCGTCGAAAATCGGGTTCTGCGCAGTCCGTTTTGACTGTCGGCGACGTTGAATTTGACACCCTCGCCGGCCACCTAAGCGTCAAAGGTCAAAGCATCAATCTACGCAATCGCGAGCTGCGACTGTTGGAACTTCTGATTACGTCAAAGGGGCAGGTTTTCTCGAAACAGAAGCTGGTTGATCGGTTGTTTTCTTATGACGATGACGTATCCGAAAACGCGATTGAGGTGTATATTGGCCGCCTGCGTAAGCACCTTGAGGGGTCGCGCGTGCAGATCAAAACCCTGCGTGGGTTAGGGTATAGGCTGGATGATGACGGATGATGTGAACGTCTCTGGATCGCTACGAAACCGTTTGGCGATGATCCTGACAGGCGGCGCGGCTGTCTTGGCTGTAATCTTGTTCGTCGTCGTTCGTGCACTTGCAACACAGGTCGCCCAACAAGGCCAAGACAACATTCTCAATGCGTCTATGTCGTCCATCTTGGACACCGCCATCATCCGTGATGGGCGTGTGACGTTGGATTTCCCCTATTCATCGCTGTCCATGCTGGGCACCAGCGCCGATGACCGCGTATTCTACGCAATTTACGAAAGTGACAATTTGTTATCCGGTTACGGCGACCTTCGGACGCCCAACACCACGTCGCATGACCAAAACCAATTCACCAACTCTACGTACAACGGTGATACCATTCGCATTGCGACCGGCACCCGAATTTTGATTGGTTCGGACGGTCCACGCACAGTTTCAGTATCCATCGCACAAACCCAAGACGCCTTGTCAGATACGTTGAATATCATCTCACGCAATGTCGCGCTGATTGGGTTGGGCTTTTTCGTTCTGTCCTCCGCTCTCGCACTTTGGGCCGCATCCGCAACCAGTGGCCAGCTGCATAGGCTCACGCGATCAGTTACGCGTCGTGGCCCCCAAGACCTAAGTCCCGTAACCAAAGAAGTCCCCAGCGAAATGGGGCCACTGGTTGGATCGCTAAATACCTTCATGTCGCGCCTGAATCATACGCTAACCCAATCCGAAGACTTTATCGCCGAAGCCGCCCACAGGATTCGAACGCCGCTCGCGACTGTTCGGTCTCATGCCGAAGCAACTTTGCAGCGGGTTGAACACTCCGAAAACCGGGCGGCCCTGCAATCCATGGTGCGCGCGATCGACGAAAGTAGCCGTGCAGCGGGCCAATTGTTGGACCATGCGATGGTAACGTTCCGTGCTGAAAACCTAGAAACCGAAGACGTCGATCTCGTCGAACTTCTACGTGAACTGGTTCAACGCATGACACCAGTCGCTGACATGAAGGACATTACCATAACCCTTAAATCTGACGGCCCTGCAATCCTGTCTGGGGATGCCATCTTGTTGCAAAACGCCCTGCGCAACCTGATCGACAACGCGCTTAAGTATGCACCTGCTGAAACAGCAGTCGTCATCAATGTGTCCACCACACCAGAAATTAGCGTCAGTGTTATGGATGGTGGTTCAGGCTTCGCTACAGATGAAATCAAGACACTTTCGGGGCGGTTCATACGTGGCAAAGATACGGGCAATAAAGTTGGGTCAGGTCTCGGCCTAACCATCGCTAAAGAAGTCACAGCCGCACACGGCGGAACAATGTCCTTACAGAACAGATCGGAGGGCGGCGCATGCGTTACCTTGCACTTCTAGCCCTGTGTCTAGCGCCACTGGTCGCTGTTGCCCAAGAATGGGAAGATCGGCAGGTTTTCGGTGCCGAAAACACGGGCACGCCACTGCGCATTCTTTCCAGCACTGACGCCTCGTTCTTCACACCCATCATTGAAGACTTCATTGCGTCCAATCCATCCGCCTCCGTCGAATACCTCGTCACTGGAACGGCTGATTTGAATAAGATCTTCCGCGAAACACCGAACGACTTCGACGTTGTCATCTCTAGTGCGATGGACCTGCAACTGAAACTCGCCAACGACGGTTTTGCTGCCCGTCTTCAGGATGTCAGCCACCCCGAGTGGGCGCAGTGGCACAACAGCCTGTTTGCATTCACGTCCGAACCGGCAGCGATTGTTGTAAATCGCAGCGCCTTGGGCGATCTGCCCATACCCAACACCCGCCAAGACCTAATCCAATTGATGCGAAATCACCCCGACCACTTTAGAGGCCGTGTCGGTACCTATGACGTCCGCCAATCGGGATTGGGCTATCTGTTTGCGACCCAAGACGCCCGCGCATCTGAAACATTCTGGCGCCTTACCGAGGTCATGGGCCGGATCAACGCGCGCCTCTACTGCTGCTCGGGTCAAATGATCGACGACCTAATCACAGGCGATCTGTTCATGGCTTACAACGTTTTAGGAAGCTATGCGCAGATCCGCGCGGAAACCTCACACGAGCTATTGGTTATCCTGCCGTCTGAATTTCCAACGACAATGATGCGCACCGTGTTGGCATCGCGCACAGCTGAAAATCCACAAGTCGCCGAAGACTTCATTCGCCATCTACTAACGTTACAGGCTGCAGGAAGCCCAACGAATTTCCCCCTTCCTTCCCTTTCGCTCTCCGAAGCAAATGGTGGCCAAACAACCATCGCGCTTAATCCCGCATTGATGACGTACTTGGATCAAATGAAGCGCGATGATTTTATCCGCGAATGGGAAGACGCGATCGTTCAGGGAAAGTAACGAGCAGTCACTGCAAATTGGATATCACACTTGATGTGCATGTGGCTGTAATACTGGACGCCGAAAGCTGAGAGTGTGATGGGTCAGCATTCCATTTTCAACTGCCCCGTCCAATGCGGAAAGGCTGGGCTCCGAACGACCACGCCGCTCACCCTGTGTCCATGCAAAATCGCGCAACTGAATTGGCGTCAGATCGGGGAGGTCAAGAACCACGCAATGGCTTTGCAGCGGATCAAGAAAATGTGCACTCCCAAGTCTCTGCAGTCATACGCTCTAACAATGGAAGCAGAGCATCTGTTAACGTATGTCGCGAACCGCTAACAGAATTGACGTCTCCGGTTTTTCAACTTCATCAACGATTGCTGTCAGACCAGCGTGCCGTTCTCGAAGGACGGTTTGCATGAGCTTGCCCGGTGTCGCGCTGCTCCACCCTCGCTGTGTTCCAACCAGCACTAACGGGTTAAACCGCAAACCCTGCAGACCCTCACGCGCAGAGCGTCGAAGACCGTGCCAGACCTCTTCGGTCGCGGGTGCCATCCAGGGCATCTCCTCATGCGACGCCGCTGCGATCTCGTCCGCTTTGTGTTTGGTGTGAATGTGCGTAACTGACACTCCATCACGTAAGGCATTCAATTGCATCTTAGCTGGGTCCGGCAAATGGCTCATGCCAGATAAGCTTTGCATTCATTCCAAGAATCGGATTGCTCTGCGCTTGGTCATTTTACGATTGGTGTCGTTGATTAGTTGATGCCAAAGGACCGTATCATTGGTGTGGTCAACGCTTCCCGCCGCCATCAGTTTCCGGTTCTTTATCTCTCGCAGCGTTTCCTTGAGGCGGTCCTCCACCTCTCTAAGACGGGGGAGTTCATCGATAAATTTGAGAGCGCAGAATGGGATCGGTGTTTTCGATAGCGTCATGGAGACATCCTTTCAAAACGCTGCAAAACTGCAACGTCATTTGGTTCAGGCCTTTCCAGCCCGAGAGTTTGAATGAAAGGTTCCGGAACCTACTTGCCTCTTAGGAAGGCGATAAGATGCGCTCTGTCAAATCGGCGTCGAAAATGCATTCCTAAGTGCTACAAACTTTGAGATTATTCCTGCATAGTACGTTGTATTAAAAATATAAAACGCCCATTGGCGGCTGTGGACCACGAGCTTTGCGCACGCTATTGCTTTCCGTTGCGCAAGCATTTGGTTTTTCTGACAACAATAGGTGTTTCTGGTGACCCCGATTGGATTCGAACCAATAACCTGCCCCTTAGGAGGGAACCGTTCATAGCACTATTCCTTTTGTGATTTCTTGCTGTTGGGTGTTTGTACAGGGTCTTCCTGTACATGGTTTGTACGAAAACGGGCTCTGATGTCGGCCTCGTCGGTCTCTGCGTGGGCATAAATACGCATGGGCAAATTGGGGTCAGACCACCGGCCCGCTTTGGCTGCCGTGACTGGATCGACGCCTTGCCGGACGACTAGCTCAGTGAAGAAGCCGTGCCGTCCAGCTGGATGCGCGGATAAGTACGGAATGCCCGCGCGCTTACAAATCGTCTTCCAGCGCGTGTTGTAACCCGTCGAGCTGCCATAGCCGAAAATACGCGCCTTCATCAGTTTGCCGGTTTTGCGGTTCTTGGGGCGCTTCGGCGGCAGCGCAAGAAGCTCGTCCATCATCTGAGATGAGACCGTGATCCAACTTTCCGGATGGCCCTTCTGCGCTTTCACTCGGACTTTGTTTTCGCGCGGTCGAAGGTCATCAGGCTCCAATGACACGGCTTGATCAATCCGTGCAGCCGTCTCGAACATAAATCGGACCAGCGCCGCGTTGTACGGATCGGCGGCACGGCAAAACGCCTCGATCCATTCCTTATCAGCTGGCGTGCGCTCTACACGGCTAAGCTTCCCGCGCCGCTTGTCCTGAGCGATCCGCTCGAACTTGTCGTACGGCTTCACCCGGATCAGCGGCGTGCCTTCCAGCTCATGCGCGTTGTTGATCACCGCACTCGCTGGCGTCACGATCTCGCGCCACCAGGTATCCGTCGACGCTTTGGGTTTCAGCTTCGGCCCAAGGCTTTTCAGCAACGCGCCAGATATCGCACCTAACGACAGGTCGCCGATCACTTCGACAATCGGGATCAACTGCTTCGCCGCCTTCGGGGACGCGTTGTAGAGCATGATTGCATCAGAGAACGTCTTGCTCGGTTCGTCGCCCACGACATAGCGACGGATCTGACGTTCGGTCTCATGGTTTATCCAGTCCCGTGCGCCCTCTTCTGTAGATGCCTTAGTGCTTCGCCGGTATGGGCCGGCGATTGGCCTGCCGTTGTATTCAATCCACCCCTTGGCCCAGTAGACACGGCCCCTCTTGTAAATTTGGAGCGGCATGACTGACCTCCTTCAAAAATCGTATCAATCTGCGCGGGCGTGATCAGCATGGTTCGCCCAAGGCGATAAAATGCACCCGTCTCATTGGCGCGTTCGCGTAACGTCCGCTCTGAAATATCGATCCCCATCCCGGCCATAACTTCGACCCACTGCGCGGGAGTCTTTCCGAGCCCGAGGATCTGAGAGCTGTCTGAATAGTTGGTCTCTGCCATTTCAGTCGTCCTTGTCCGCTTAAGTTGAGTCAGCGACACGCATGGAATCGCTTGTTCTGCACCTTCTGACGTGGTCAGATGTGATTAACTGTAAATGTTCGTCATTTTTTGCAAAGTTCGCGAATTTCGACGAAGTAGTCAATTGGAAAATTCAGATGCCGCAGAAAC
>CALBVZ010000069.1 GCA_937969445.1 uncultured Octadecabacter sp.
GCACGCAGGTAATCAATCGCTTCTCCAACCGTCCAATGGGACGGCGCACGCACGACCTCGACCTGCATAAGGCGACCGGCGGATTCCTCGGGATAGGCCAGCGCCTTTTCAACAGCGACACGATCCCCAGCCTCAAGCGCATCCAGAACCTGCCACTGTTGTTCTTCGTCGAGGTCTTCAACAAGGTCGACGACATCATCGGATTCAAGATCGCGGACGGCCTCGGCCAACGCAGTTGGTTCCAGCGCGTTAATGACCTCTTCGCGCAGGTCGTCGCCAAGCTCAGAAAGGATATCCCCATCCATCCCACCCTTCCAAAGCTGCAACAATGCGGCGCGGTCGCGTTGGTCGATTTGCTCATAGAGGTCGGCGATGTCAGCTGGGTGAAGCGGGTCAAGAAGGGTGTCAACGACTGTCGCGTCGCCTCGTTCAACGGCATCAATGACGGTTGCGACAAGGTTCTTGGGTAAGCCTTCGTCTTCTTCAATCATGTCGACGGTATCAGCCATAATCACCCTCCATTGCGGTGCACCATATCTATATGCGGACCACTCTCAAGCGGTGATCCGTGTTTTCGCGATTTACCTGCGACGATCTGGGGACTAACAAATAAACATGACAGATCAACTTCTTCTTGGCCAAACTTTGCGTTTTTCGGGTGACCCATTTCAGGGTGACGTTGACGCGGTTGCAAAGATCACCACCCGCGGCGGAGTTCTGGTGCGCGACGGGCGAATTGCCGACCTAGGTGAGGCAGATGATCTACGCCGTGAAAACCCACAGGCCGAAGTTACAGACCACGGCAACCACTTGATAACAGCTGGTTTTGTCGACGCACACATGCACTACCCCCAGACCGCGATGATCGCGTCTTGGGGGAAACGCCTGATTGACTGGCTCAACACATACACTTTCCCCGAAGAGATGCGTTTTGCAGATCGCGCATATGCGGATGACATCGCCGGTCGCACCCTAGATTTGGCTTTGGCGAATGGGACAACGACGCTGACCAGCTTTTGCACCATCCATCCGCAAAGTGTCGAGGCGTTCTTTAATGCGGCGCGCACCCGTGGGATGGCTGTGGTCGGTGGCAAAACATGTATGGATCGGAATGCACCCGATGGCCTGCGTGACGATGCGAAGTCCGCCTATGACGACAGCAAAATTCTGTTGGAAAACTGGCATGGCAAGGATCGGATTTCTTATGCGATCACGCCGCGTTTTTCGCCGACCTCGACACCTGAACAGCTAAAGGCCCTCGGCGCGCTTTGGGCAGAACACCCTGAGGTGTTGATGCAAACACATCTCTCAGAGCAACTCGATGAGATCGAATGGGTTCGCGGGCTGTACCCTGACGCCCGTGATTATCTTGATACCTATGAGAAATTTGGCCTCCTAGGCGAACACGGGCTTTACGGGCATGCAATTCATCTTGAACCGCGTGAGATTGATCGTTTGGCCGAAATGAATGCCGCCGTTGTTCATTGCCCAACCTCGAACACCTTCATCGGTTCGGGCCTGTTTGACATGGCTGGCATCAATGCACGCGGCATCCGCACGGGGCTGGCGACGGACACAGGCGGTGGATCGTCGTTTTCAATGTTGCGCACGATGGCTGCCGCCTATGAGATTTCGCAATTGCGCGGCATCGCGTTGCACCCTGCCCAATTGATGTGGCTAGCAACTGAAGGCTCCGCATCCGCATTGCATATGTCGGGCGAAATCGGCTCTCTCAATATTGGTGCAATGGCGGATATAGCGGTGCTAGATCTCGCCTCCACACCGGCAATTGCGCAGCGTTCAAACCGCGCAGATACGCTTTGGGAGGCGTTGTTCCCGACCATTATGATGGGTGATGATCGGGCTATTTCGAAAACTTACGTTGCAGGCCGTGCTATTTAGCAGCCTCGCCCAAGCAGCATCACCCAGTGGTTATTGAACCGGCCAATTCCGAATTGTTGGGCATCTCTGAGCAGGATATTGCGACGGTGCCCTGGCGAAGTCATCCACGCTGTCATGACTTCCGCTTCAGAGCTTTGACCCCACGCGATGTTCTCGGCGGCAACACAATTGTAACCGACGGCACGGGTGCGTGTGCTCAAATCAGAACCATTCAGCCCGCGATGAGAAAAGTAATTATTAACCACCATATCTTGGGCATGACTGCGAGACGCCTGAGACAATCGCGCGTCTTCAGTGATCGGCCCAAGCCCGTTTGCAGCGCGTTGCTCGTTAATCATTGCCGCGATACCATTTGCAGGAAGGCCTGCCTGTGCCATCGTCACCGTTGGTGCGGGTGGGGGCGCTGGTTGGCAAGCCGCCAAAGCCAGAACAGCCAGTATCATTAGGTTTCTCATAACTCGTTCCTCAACTTTTTAGTTTTTCAAACCTTGCACAAGCTGGTTTTGCTTAACAATAGCATGCTCCAAGTCAAAACTGACGACACGTCCATCGGCAACAATTTGCCGCCCCTCAACTAATAAATGTTTAACAGTCACAGGCCCCGCCAGCAAAATCGCAGCAGGATCCCACGACCCAGCACTGTGCACCCCAGACACATCCCAGATCGCAATATCGGCTCGCTTACCAACGGCAATTTGGCCGCAATCCTCACGCCCTAAAACCTCCGCACCACCGCGCGTTGCGATCTCCAATGCTTCCCGTGCAGACATCGCATCAGCGCCATTTGCCACCCGTTGCAACAACATCGTCTGACGCGCCTCACCAATAAGCGACCCCACATCATTTGACGCAGATCCATCGACACCTAGCCCAACGTTAACCCCCGCATCGCGCATCGCACGCACCGGTGCGATCCCTGACCCAAGGCGGCAGTTTGAACACGGACAATGGGCAACACCGGTCTTCGATCGCGCAAACAAATCAATCTCTTGCCCATCGAGCTTCACGCAATGCGCATGCCATACGTCAGGCCCGACCCACCCCAAATCTTCTGCATATTGCCCCGGTCGGCAGCCGAATTTTTCTAACGAATAGGCAATATCTTCGTCGTTCTCTGCCAGATGGGTGTGCATCATCACGCCCTTATCACGGGCCAATATCGCGGCATCGCGCATAAGATCTCGGCTGACGGAAAACGGTGAACATGGGGCCACGCCAACACGCACCATCGCGCCCTCGCTTGCGTCATGGAACGTATCGATCACGCGGATGCAATCCTCTAGAATATCCGCTTCACGTTCCACCAAACTATCCGGCGGCAAGCCCCCATCGCTTTCACCGATACTCATCGCGCCGCGCGTTGGGTGAAACCGCAATCCAACCTCACCCGCAGCTGCAATTGTGTCATCCAATCGCGCCCCGTTTGGATAAAGGTACAAATGGTCGGACGTCATCGTGCAGCCACTCAGCGCCAACTCAGCCAACCCAATCTGCGCCGAGATAAACATCTCTTCAGGTCCAAACTTAGCCCAAATTGGATAAAGCGTTTGCAGCCACCCAAACAGCAGCGCGTCCTGACCACCGGGCACCGCACGTGTCAGTGTTTGATACAAATGATGATGTGTATTCACCAGCCCGGGCGTCACGACACAACCCGTCGCATGAATGACCTCGGCGCCCTCAGCATCCAGCTCAATGCCAACACCGGCAATCACACCGTCACGCATCAACACATCAGCCCCAGCCAATTCGCGCCGCGCATCATCCATTGTAAGAACCGCCACTGCGCCCTTAATCAAAACATCAGGCATAAGCCCTCCTCTCGACCCCGTTCGGTAGGAAATTTGCCGCCAGAACGGGTAAGGACGCGACGCACAAACCTTAGCAATTCGCGTTCTTTCTTCAAGCCTGCTTTTGTTTCCAAAATATCCTGGGGGAATCGCGCAGCGATGGGGGCTAGCCCCCTCTTCGTCGGATTTGCAAAGCAAATTCGATCAGTGCTTCGCCAGAATCGCCAAAGCTGTCGCATGGATTTCAGCATTGGCAGCCGCCAGCGCACGCCCGCCTTCATGGGCTGGACCACCCTGCCAATCGGTAACAATCCCACCCGCCGCTTCGATCACCGCGATGGGGGCTTGGATGTCATACGCACTTAGGCCCGCTTCAACGACAAGATCCACCTGCCCCGCGGCCAACAGTGCATAGCCATAACAATCCATTCCGTAACGGGTTAGCTTACAGCGTTCAGCAACCGCTTGAAATCCTACTGCATCAGCCTCAACGCCAACTTCGGGAAACGTCGTTAGGATTGTCGCCTCTGCCAAACTGTTTGTTGTCTTGGTACCCAACACCCGCGCACCCAAAGGCCCGCTCATCGCGGCATGGCCAAATCCGCCTTCAAACCGTTCACCAATATAGGGCTGATCGATCATCCCATATAACGGACCGGTCGCATCACGCACCGACACCAACACCCCCCATGTGGGCGTTCCCGAAATAAAGCCGCGCGTGCCGTCAATCGGGTCTAACACCCACTGCAGCCCGCTCGTGCCGTCTTGCTCGCCAAATTCCTCACCCAAGATACCGTCCATCGGACGCATATCCGCCAACACTTTGCGCATCGCAAGTTCCGCAGCGCGGTCCGCTTCTGTAACGGGGTCAAACCCGCCAACATCTTTGTTGTCCGAGGCAAGCCCCGATCGAAACAGCGGCAGGATCGCAGCGCGTGCCGCATCCGCCATAACATGCGCGCACTCGCGCAACACGGTTGTCTCTTTTTCGGTCAGGGTAACGTTAGAAAGGGTCATGGCCGGCCTTTTGTCGTCTGTTCCCCAACGCGGTAGCGCTGGGGACTGTCAAAGGTCAAGGGCCGTTGCGCAGCTTATGCGGCTTCGCTGAGCACGCGCGCCAGATCAAACAGGCGACGGCGCTGGTTCTCTGGAATCGCGTAATAGGACCGCAGAAGGTCCAAGGCTTCTTTATCAGATAGAATATCGCTTGGCATGCCACCCATGTCAGCAGGGATCAAA
>CALBVZ010000070.1 GCA_937969445.1 uncultured Octadecabacter sp.
AATACGCTCCTGTAATATAGATCGCCACGAGGGTCGGTACTGTGTCAGGACGGCTGCGCAATCCGCCAAAGATAACCAGCAAGAGACCGAAGGTCGCAAAGATTTCAGATGCCCATTGGTTCACCCCAGAACGCGCGGTGCCGGAGGCCTGAATAAGCGACAGATCAAACATGATATGACACAGCCAAACGCCCGCAATGCCGCCGATGATCTGAACTGGGATGTAACTGGCAACAAGGCGCCAAGGGTGCTCGCCCTTTAGGGCAAAGGCCAGCGTTACGATTGGGTTGAAATGAGCGCCAGAAATGGGGCCAAGGATCGTGATGATGAAATAAAGCGTGCAGCCCGTGGCGATGGCATTGGCCAAAAGCGCGAGGGCGATGTCTTCGGTAAGGGACTGCGCCATGATGCCAGATCCAACGACTCCGATCAGGAGCAATGCAGTACCTAAGGCTTCGGCGGTGAGTTTGCGGATATCCATGAGGGTTGGTTAGGCTGGTTTTGTAACGGGATCAAGACAAGGGGGAATGTCGGGTGTGCGGGACGAAGCTGCCTTTCGCTGCGGTTGCGCCAATGTCGGCTTTGAAAGAAAAGCCTTTGAGCAAAATTCTAAAGAGAACCAAAAATCTGCGAACCTAGAGAACGCGTTGTATTTGTCTGCTTGTCTGGCAAACCCATTTCGTCACGGATTGCGATCAAGTGTTGGCGCGCTGGCTGCATTACTCCATCCACTAAGGTTGTGTAAGAACCGCTGGCATGTTTTCTGACCGTTACCTCGCCATGTGTGTATTCTTCGATCACTGCGCCCACATCAAAGCCTGTGGCAGTCATAGGCGAGGTTTCCTCGCCGGTCGGGTCGCCGAGCCGATCCCAAGCTTCTTCGAATTCGGGTAGCATGTAGTTCTTGGCCTCAAGCCAGAAAGCACGGTTCTTGCCATTGTCTCGGCTGGCACGTTCCTTCACTTCGTCCAATGTCATGACATAGCAAACAGGTGTGTCTGATGCGGCTCCAACCGTGATAACCCACCAACGCGACCGCAGGCGCGCCAAACTTGTTCCAAGCGGAACAGCAGACTTTTTCGATAGACCCTTTGATTGAATTGGATGCACGACGGTTTCGTCTGCGTTTACTGCGAACATATCTGCACCACGCGCATTACGGGTCGTCATAGACACCGCCCAGGCAAGTCGAGACAGCTTCGCAGCTACATGGTAAAGGGCACAATTACCTGTGATCTGGGCTGCGCTGCTCACGCCGATTTTGCCCATTCAATGCAAGCCAACCGATGTTCTTCGTAGATCGCTCTTGGTTCACCACTGTGCTCAATCCCCGCCGCATCTAATCCCTTTAGGAAACCGATGGTAACGGCATCGTTTGTCTTGCCACCCACATTTCCAAGCATGGCAGTTAGCTGCGGTATGCCATGGGATCTGCAATAGATGCACATCCGATCAAGCTTCAACGCGCCCGTTGCCCAGTTGCCCCACTTCTGAGTTTCCGGATCAAAAACACCGGAGGCAATCGCAATCTGTTTGAAGTCAGTGGGCGTTTCGGTTTTTGCGGCCTCTATCAGGTGTTCAATAGCGAGCTTCAGGTTGAAGCCCTTCACGGTCCGAGTCGACAACTCAGCCATAGCATCAACACACGTTGGAGAGTCCATTTTTCCGGCATCGCGATGGCGGGAAATAATCGTTTCGAGCTGTTCGGGTGACCGGGATTTTAGATATTCAGGTGTCATGGGCTCCGGATATAAGATATCAAAGTATGCTTGGAAAGCTGCCATTCATGCCAGCCGCAGCATTCGTAACTTTGGGCTCGAACCAGACATTCGCTGCAACGCAACAAAAAAGGGCGCTCCGAAGAGCGCCCTTTTGTTTAGTCTTCCGAGTACCACCATACGTCTGGCTGCCAGCCGGGCCAGTCGCCGAAGATCGGCATGGTTTCCGGGTAGTGCAGGTTCTTGTCGTGGGCGATGCGGCTGATGTTCCACTGATAGATCGGGATCACGTAGCGCCCTGACGTCAGCAGGCGGTCGAGGCCTTGGGTCGCCGCCAAGAAGTCGTCTTGGCTTGGGGACGTCAGTAAGTGATCGATCATGGCGTCAATCGCTTCGGACTTTACGCCCATCAAGTTGCGCCCACCTTCAACGTCTGCAGCTTCAATGCCCCAGTAGAGGTATTGCTCATTGCCCGGGGACAAGGAAAGGCCGCGGCGGTAGTAGGTCATGCCGAAGTCATAGACATCCGTGCGTTCAGAATACTGCGCGTTGTCGACCACGGTGATCGTCGGCGTGATGCCAAGGCGACCGAGGCTTTCGACATACATGTCCACCATTGACTGGTTCTCGGATGAGCCGGATTTGAGCAGGATTTCAAAGGTGAACGCTTCACCGCTCGCGTTTGCCATAACGCCGTCCTGAACAGTGTAACCGGCGTCTTCCATCAGGGCTAAGGCCGCGCCGATGTTGGCACGGTTGCGTTCTGATCCGTCAGAAACGGGCAGGGCGTAGCCTGTGATGGCATCAGACGGGATGCTGTCGGCGAAGGGTTCAAGGAATTCCAACACGCGGCCCGTGGCGGGACCTTCCTGCATCGCCAAGGGCGAATTTGAGAAATAGGACGTGATGCGCGGCTGCGCGCCACCTGTCATTGTGTCGTTGATGAATTCAAAGTTGAACGCGTGGATCATCGCATCGCGTACACGGATATCTTCAAACTGCGGCAATCGGGTGTTCATGACGAAGCCTGTGATCCCAGATGGGCGCGAGTGCGGCAGGATGGAACGCACGAAATCGCCCGACTGCATCAACGCGAAGTCATACTGGCTGTCCCACTTGGCGACATTGAATTCACGGTTGGTGTTCACCTCACCCACCTTGAAGGCCTCAAAGGCGGCGGTTTCATCGCCAAAGAACTCCATACGGATGGTGTCGAGGTTATACAGCCCGTTTACGAACGGCACGACGTCGGCACCCCAATAGTCGGGGTTGCGGGTCATCTCGATGTGACGGCCAGCTTCAAAGTCTGTGATGATATAGGGCGAGGACGTGACAGGGATCACATCAAGGCCGGATTCAGCGAAATCCAAGCCTTCCCATTGGGATTTTTGCAAGATCGGACGCAAACCCGCCAGAAGCGCCAATTCGCGGTCTTCTTCGTTGAAATTGAAGCGCACGCCGCGCTCGCCGACGGTTTCGATGCTGTCCACCTTGTTAAAGAAGCCGTGGTAGCGCGGATGGCCGATCGTGCCGAGGGTTTCATACGACCAGATCACGTCCTCAACGGTAACTGGGCTGCCATCAGAGAATCGGGCCTCTGGGCGGAGGGTAAATTCGACCCATGAACGGTCTTCTGCGGTCTCAACCGATTCGGCGAGAAGGCCATAAAGCGAGAAAGGCTCGTCCAAAGAACGCCCCATCAGGCTTTCACCCATCAAGAAACGCATCTGCCAATGAACCGAGCCTTTGACGATGAACGGGTTCAGGCTGTCAAAGGATCCGACGTTGGCCGTGACGATAGATCCGCCCGATGGCGCATCAGGGTTGGCATAAGGTAAATGCGCAAAATCTAGGGGTAGGGCGGGGTCGCCATACATAGCTATGCCATGTGTTGCCTCGGCATTGGCAAATGTCGCAAGCGCAGTGGTCGCCATTGCAAGCGCCGTAGAACGCAGTGTCGCGCCCAGCCTTGTGTATATTCCTGTAGTCATTTTGGTCCCGCTTCCCGTTTCAATGAATCTGTTCTTGGGGCCACGTTAGAGGTGGAAACAAACCTTTTCAAACTTTTAGCTTGGATGCGGGCGGCCAAACGCTTATACAAAGGTCACTGCTCGATAGGTTTCTTGCCTGTATGAAACCTGCCTCAATAACTTAACCCCAGCTTCGGCTGGGGTTTTTTTCTGCCCATTTTTTATGGGCGAGCAGTGATTTATGGTTTTGATTTTGGGTCGTAAAAATTGACCGCAGGAATCACCAGAATCGGGCGTTAAGAATACTTAACGCGGCAGGGTGAAGAATGCTGATTATCGTGAAAGATGCGGGTGGCTTAAAGTGTGCCGACCCGAAGTTCGTTTTCCAGCGCTTCAATGTCGAGATCATTGAAACTGGATGTGGCGGCGTTTTCAAATGTCGCGTTTAAGGAAACGACAACGTCGTTCTTGCGGTTTTTCTGTTTTGGCTTAGCGCGTTGTTTCGGACGCTCCTTTCGGGAAGGAGCCGCGAAAATTCCGCTCAGTTCGTTTGCGCTAAAGAATTCACCTGTGGTGAGGTAAAGTGCTTTTTCACCTGAAACCAGTTCATCCATTTGCTTGGCGTCCAGTTCAACGTTCAGATCAAGCGGGGCATCTTCGGTTTGATCAGTTGTCGCAAGAACGTCCGTTGCATCATACCAAGGCGTATTCGCATCAGCATATGCGGCGTTAAGGTCCGCAACGGTGCTGTGTATGTCAGGGTAGGTGGCATGGGTCGTTAGAACCGCAGCTGCAGATCGGGTCTGAACATCAATGCGGTCAACCGTGCCACCGTTTGGCAGGCCTGTTTCGGCATCATAAGCTAGATTTGCCCCATAAACGACCGCGCCCTGAAAAACAGGCGCGTTGTCGACATCCGCAAATGTGCCGAACAAAAAGCGCGTCTCGCCTGCATTTGAGATAATCGGGGTCATTCTACGTCCAAATTCGAAACAGTTGTCTGGTTCGCGAGAGTTTTACGCGTGAAACGTGGACAAAACGGGGCAAGGTTAAGGCGATTTTGGTGAATTCAATGCGGCATAGAGGGCCCTCGCGCATTGTGCAGATGCAGCATATACTGCGTCAAACGCAACGCAGGAGCAAAACCATGTCAGCCAACGGACCTCTTTCAGGAAAAACCGCCGTCATTACCGGATCAAATTCAGGCATCGGCCTTGGCGTTGCGCGTGAGATGGCCAAAGCGGGCGCGGATGTTGTTTTAAACTCTTTTTCCGACCGTGAGGAAGATCACGCATTAGCAACTGAAATCGCTAAAGAATTCGGCGTGAAAGCAACCTATATTGCCGCTGACATGTCCAAGGCGGACGATTGCCGTCGCCTCATCACGGATGCTGGCGCTTGCGATATCTTGATCAACAACGCGGGCATCCAGCACGTCGCCCCGATCGATGAATTCCCGACGGCTAAGTGGGACGCGATCATTGCGATCAACATGAGCTCTGCTTTCCACACCACGGCGGCGGCCTTACCGATGATGCGGGCAGCTGGGTGGGGGCGGGTGATTAACATCGCCTCAGCCCACGGTTTGACAGCGTCGCCCTATAAATCCGCCTATGTCGCGGCCAAGCACGGCGTCGTTGGGATGACCAAAACCGTTGCTTTGGAAACCGCGCAAGAACCGATCACCTGTAATGCGATTTGCCCAGGCTACGTGCTGACACCGTTGGTCGAAGCACAAATTCCCGACACGATGAAAGAATATGACATGAGCCGCGAAGACGTGATCAAGAACGTCATGCTTAAACGTCAGCCGTCTAAAGAATTCGCAACAGTTGAGCAGCTTGGCGGCACGGCTGTGTTCCTTGCGTCCGATGCAGCAGCCCAGATCACAGGGACAACCATTAGCGTTGATGGCGGATGGACCGCACTGTGAAAAAGGGTGTGAAACGCATCAACCTCGCGCTTCAGGGCGGCGGCGCGCATGGCGCGTTCACATGGGGCGTTCTTGATCGCGTCCTTGAGGATGATCGCATTGAAATCGCTGCGATTTCTGGCACGTCTGCAGGGGCGATGAATGGCGCTGCTCTTAAGGCAGGTATGCTGAATGGCGGGCGTGAAGGTGCGCGTGAAAACCTGAATTGGTTCTGGGAGCAAGTCGGTGCCGTAAAGGACGACACCGTATCCCAATGGATGGACACGATGTCGCCTGCGACAAGTATTTTATCCGCTGCGATGGCTTATTCGCCGGCCTATGCTGCTTTGGACATGACCTCGCGCATGATGTCGCCGTACGGCGCTGGTCCGTTTTACAGCAATGCGCTGAAACCCATTGTAGACCAGATGCAGTACGATGCGGTCTGCGCTGAGAGTGGCCCCGAGCTTCACATCTGTGCGACCAACGTGCGCACAGGAAAGATCAAGGTTTTCACGGGCGCGGAAATTTCAAGCGAAGCCTTGATGGCGTCTGCTTGTTTGCCAACGATGTATAAGGCGGTTGAGATCGACGGCGAGGCCTATTGGGACGGTGGTTACACGGGCAATCCCGCGCTGTTTCCGTTGTTTGAGGCCGGATTGCCGGAAGACATCATGGTTATCAACATTAACCCGTTGCACCGCGATGAAGTGCCGACCGACAGCCAAGCGATCCAGAACCGGATCAACGAGATCAGCTTTAACAGTTCATTGTTTCGCGAACTTCGGGCGATCAATTTCGTGAAGCGTTTGTTGGCGAAGGGCACAATGCCACCAGGGGCGATGAAGAACATTCTGGTGCATATGGTGTCTGACGACGTTCTTATGAACGAGCTGAGCGTCGCAACAAAGTCAGTGCCAAACCCTGTTGTTCTTGCACGTCTCAAAACCGCCGGACGCGGCGCTGCGGATACGTTTCTGAATAATCATTACGATGATTTGGGCACGCGTGACACGGTGGACCTTCAGGCGATGTTTTCTGAATAAAAAGGTGGTTTACTCAGCTACGTCAGTGTCAGATTTGTGCGTGTGGGCGATTTTTTCGGCAAGGCCGGTGTAGGATTCAGACAGTTCGCCTTCTTTTTCACCTGGGTACACAAGACCGGCCGAGATCACCAACTTGGCCGCGTCTTCCACGCTCATATCCAGTTCGAGGATGTCGCGGGTTGGGAAGAACAGCAAAAAGCCTGATGTCGGGTTCGGCGTTGTTGGCAAGAACACAGATGTCATCGGCCCAGTATCAGCACGGTCCAGAATTTCACCTTTGGTCGAGGTCGAGATAAAGCCGATCGCCCAGATGCCTTTGCGCGGGTATTCAATGAGGCAGGCCTTATCAAAACTGGTTTCTGTCTGTGCGAAAACCGTTTCAGCGATCTGTTTGACGCCGTTGTAGATGGACCGCACGACAGGCATGCGCGCCACAAGACCTTCGCCCCAGCGCAGGAAACTGCGTCCAAGCAGGCCTTTGCCCATCCAACCCACAAGCATCGTAAACAGCAGGAAGACTACGACACCGATACCGCGCACGTTAACCGTAATCCAGTTGTCATCGGCCACACTGCGGCCCAACGCCCAGTTCAGCAATTCTTCCGGCTGATACGCGTTGGGTACGAACGGCCACACGAAACTGTCGACCCAGCCCACAACGGTCCAGATCAGCCAAAGCGTCAGGCCAATTGGCGCGATGACCACAAGGCCGGCGAGGAAATTGGTCCGCATGCCACCGATAAGCGAACGGCGCGGTGTGGTCGGGTCTTTGATGGTTTTCACTTAAGCGCAGCCTTGGATACATGCACCACGAAGGTGCGGACAGATGTTATGTAGGGGATGGTGGGCGCTTCCACAATGATTGGCGAGATAACTGCGCCTTTAGGTCGCCAAACTGCCTGCAATTTGGGCAGCAAGACGTGCATTGTTTCGAACCAGTGCGATATTCGCCGTTAATGACGCCCCATCGGTCAGCTCAAGGATACGACCTAGCAGGAACGGCGTTACGCCTTTGGCGCTGATACCTTGTACGTCAGCTTCCGCCAAAGCCTGCGCAATAATCGGAGCGAGGGTTTCAGCTGGGATTTGTGTGTCGCTTGGGATCGGGTTTGCGACCAACTGCCCACCGGGTAGGCCCATTGCGACACGCATTTCATGTGCCGCAGCGATGTCAGCCGCGCTGTCCATGCGCAGGGGCGCGGGCAGGGGCGATGTGGCGGACCAGAACGCGGGTAAGGTGTCTTGACCGTACACGATGACAGGCACCCCCAACGTTTCGAGAACTTCGTAGGTTTTCTCAAGATCCAGAATGGCTTTTGCACCAGCTGCAACAACGGTCACGGGCGTTTGGGCCAACTCGTTCAGGTCAGCGGAAATGTCGAACGTGGTTTCCGCACCTTTATGGACGCCACCGATGCCGCCTGTGGCAAACACTTTGATACCTGCCAGATGTGCCGCGATCATCGTGGCGGCCACGGTTGTCGCACCTGTGCCACCTGTCGCGATGCAAGCCGCGATATCTGCACGGCTGAGCTTGGCGACGTTTTGGGCTTGGCCGAGCGTGTCGAGTTCTACGTCTGTAAGACCAATGTGCAATGTCCCGTTCAATACGGCGATGGTTGCAGGAACTGCACCACCAGCGCGTACTTCTTCCTCGACCAGTCGCGCTGTTTCGACGTTCTGCGGGTAAGGCATGCCGTGGGTAATGATTGTGGATTCAAGCGCAACGATAGGTGTGCCGTTCTTTTTGGCGGCTGCGACGTCTGGCGCGAAGGTCATAGGGATGGTCATGAAGGTGTTTCTCCGGAAACGTAAGTTGCGGCAGCGTTGAGGGCGCGTTCCAGCGCGGCTTGGCGCGGCATGCCTTGGATTTCTGACGCGATGTGCGCCGCCATAAACGTATCACCTGCACCCGTAACGCGGGTGACAAGGACTTCTGGGGGCTGCGCCGTTAGGATGTCACTGTTCAGGCATTCGGCGGCGGTATTGCCACCATCGGTCACAAGGGCGCGGTGCACACCACGTTCCGTCAGTGCCTTGGCGCCGTCTTGTGCCGTTTCAAATGTGGTTTGGCACAGCAATCCAGCTTCTTCGAGGTTCACATAAAGCGTCGCGGATGGGTGCCCTACAAGGGCCAGTAGGCGTTCCGCCTTACCAGGTGACGCAGGTGCGACCCGCAGGTCGGACGCGGCAAACAGTGGGGAATTGGCAATATCGGCCAGCAGATCACGGGTGAGGTTGCCATCCAGCGCCACAAGGCCGGACCAAGGCGTGGTTTCACTGCCCAACGTGCCGTCAGACATGGGGCGGAGGATTTTGGTGCCAGCCTGCTCAAGTGAATGTGCGTCCGCAATGGCCGCAATCAACCCGTTCGCGCCCTCAATCGCCATGTAGGAATCTGTTGGCAAGTCTTCCGAGCGGTAAACGTAATCGGTTATAATGCCTAGGCGCGCAGCCTCTCCGACGAGCTCATCCCCTTCAACGTCGCGGCCAACGGCGGATAGGGCGGCGGGTGTCAGGCCGAAGTTGTTCAGCGTCATTGCGATGTTCATCGCGACGCCGCCAGGCAGGCGCGTTATACGACCCGGTACATCAGATCCTGCGCGCATGCTGCTGGATGAGCGTCCGATGATGTCCCAAAGGAAGGAACCGATACAAAGAATGTCAGGTTGTTTCATAGGGAAGTTCATGGCGCGGCCAGTGCGCAAGGTCAACGGGGTGTGTGAGGTATGGAATGCCTGACCTTACTGTCGTGCGAGGAACTGGCGTATATGAACGATGTTCATAAAACGAAAGTTTCTCAACTTTCAATCAATTTATACTTCTGCGAAGGTTGCCACATGATGCGATTTTTAGATGCCACGCTCGGTAAGTGGACACGCCATTTCTTTTTTGTGCTGCTGCGCACCTACTATGGGCTGTTTTACAATGTCAGCGCGTCCGGCAAGCACTTGTTGCAGGCCCAGCCAGGTACGTTGATTTTGGCAACACACGTCAGCCGCCATGACGGGCCGCTTATTGCTACAACGCTTTATTCGACGACACGTGTGCGCCCGACAGTTCACTATGACGAATATCACAATTGGGCGCAGTGGTTCCCGATGTATGTAGCGGGGGCCGTGCCGATGAGTTCGCCCAAAACGTGGCCCGAGGAAAAGCGCGCCCAGCGCAAGATTGAGACCTTGGAGAAAATTCATACGCTTTTGGGGGACGGAAATTCCATTCTGCTGTTCCCTGCGGGGCAAGTGCGTCGGCAACCCGAAGAAATTGTGAAACCTTATCTGTCAGGGGTTCATGAAATCCTACGGGCCGAGCCTGACACCCCTGTGATGCTGTTGCGCCTTGATGGATTGGGAAAGTTCCAACGCGCCACCCATGATCTGTTCTGGAGCTTCATTGGCCGCAAGAAAGGTCGCCGTCATGTTAGCCTTGATTTGCAACCGATTGAGCTGGACGCAAACATGGAATTGGAAGCGTTTAACGCAGATCTGGCGCGGTTGTTGAATTCGTAAGGGGCACTATTCAACTGCTTGCCCAATGATCGTCATTGCGATGCCAATACAGGCCGAAACATCAAAGAAAATAGCGAAATAGGTTGACGTTGCGAAGCGGCCTAAAAAAATGTTCTAAGACCGCAACACTGCTTTCAGAAAGGCTGAGCTATGACGCATGAAGGTGCCCACCTTGACCCAGAGAACTGGGATGAATTCAGCCGCGACATGCACAAACTTATGGATCAATGCCTTGATCGTATGAAGCAAGCGAGAGATCTGCCTTGGCAACCGAAGCCGAATGATCTTAACGAACGGTTGACACTGCAAGACGCAGAAACAGGGGCGGGCACTGCGCAAACCTTCGACCAACTAACATCTGAAATCATGCCTTATGCCACGGGCAACACACACCCGAATTTCTTTGGTTGGGTACACGGCGCTGGTTTGCCTGTCTCTGTTGGGGCCGAGCTTGTGGCGGCCACGATGAACAGCAATTGCGGTGGCCGTGATCACGGTGCCATCGAGGTAGAGCGCGCAACGCTGGATTGGTTGCTGGGGGTTTCGGGCATGCCCAGCGCGGCCTCGGCGGTCTTAACGACGGGAACGTCACAAGCGACAATTCTTGCCCTCATTGCCGCGCGCAATCGCCAGTTTGGTCACGATGTTCGAAAGACCGGCATTCAATCCCTGCCAAAGGTCGCAGTTTATGTCCGCAAAGGGACCCATTCGTGCATTAGCAAAGCGCTTGAGGCGATTGGCTACGGATCGGATGCAATTCATGTTGTTGATACGGACGACAACATGAAGATGAACTTAACATCACTGGCAAACGCCGTGGCAGCAGACCGTGCGGCGGGCAGGGTGCCTTTGGCGGTTGTCGGAACCGCCGGATCCGTGAACACCGGATCGTTTGATGAATTGGACCAGATTGCCGATTTCTGTGCCGAGCAGGACATTTGGTTTCATGTAGATGCGGCTTTCGGCTTTTGGGCCAAGCTGGCCGACGATCCATGGAAACAGCTGACCAACGGAATGGAACGGGCCAATTCGATTTCTTGCGATTTTCATAAGTGGTTGTCCGTCCCATACGATTGCGGGGCATGCATGATTTATGACCGGACGTTGCACTTGGACAGCTTCACCTCACGCCCGAATTATCTAGAACAACAAGATGCGGGTCTTGGCGGCGGCGACGTCTGGTATTGTGATTATGGGCTTGAGTTGTCCCGCGGCTTCAGAGCGCTGAAAGTCTGGACAGCAATTAAGTCCATCGGGACCGAGGCGTTTTCGAAATCCATTACCGACAATTGTAAGCAGGCCAATTTGATGGCTGACTTGGTTGGGGAATCCGACCTGCTAGAGCTCGCGTTTCCGGTGGCGTCCAATGTGTGCTGTTTCTCTGTTGCTTATGGAGACGTGAACAAAATCGCGGCTGAGCTTCAGCTAAGCGGCGAGGCGGTTTTTTCGACGACCGTTATTCGCGGGAAACCTTGTCTGCGTGCCGCGCTGGTGAACCACCGCACGACGTCTGACAACATCCGCCAATCGATCAAAGCTGTTGAGGATGCCGTAAGTCGTTGTAAATAAGCCTGTTCGCACGGTCGCAGGACGGCGCCAAGCCACCATTTACTCTGCTGGAACACTGAACGTCAGGGCCGCCCACAGGGTTTCCCATTCAATATCGGCATCACCGACAAGTTCTGGGTCTGGTTCGCGCAGCACCACCGCATCGACAAGATAGCTGTGGCCTGCTTTGACGGGTAGGGTGGCAATGCCCATCGCATCTGTGCGGTGCAGGGTAACGGTGACGGTGCCGTCAGGTGCCTTTTCAAACAGCTCAACTTGGGCATCGGGGCGCATGTCGCCAAGGTAGTAAAGTTGAACGCGGATGCCGTTGCTCAGATCATCTATATAGGGGTTGTCGAGTGCGACAAACTCGGTCGCGAGACCAGTGTTGAAATCACGCCCCATCGCGTTGCCAACACCAACGAGGGTCTTGGCAAACCGCCAGTACCCTTCGGTGAATCCGGTACGGGGCAGGCCGCGGGCATCGTGGATGGCCTCAATGTCGGCGAAATCCTTATGTTCAGCAAAGGCCATAAACTTGGCCCATTCCGAATAGCTGATTGTTGCAAGGCGCGACTGGTAGCTAATAACGTGCAATCCCTCAGCCAGAGGGTCGATATTCAAAGCAGGTCGTGCCCCAAGGCGGTTTTCCACGTTACTCTGACGCATGCCCGCTGCAACCGTGAAACGTTCAAACCGTTGGGGGAGATATCCCAGATGCGACCCTGCGAACTCTTGCCCATTGATCAGCTCGCCGCTAATCGTTGCATCTGAATCAACTTGATACGCCAATGGTTCAATCCAGAATTCATGGGATTGGGCGGGTAGGGCGGCAAAGACTGTTAGAAGGATGGCGAGTATGCGCATGGGGAACTCCGTTTGGGCTGGCACAAAGGTGACATTCATGCGGGTGGTGTCAATGGCTGCCCTCGTTTGGATCACACTCGCGTCATTCGCTACCGCCCATGAAGTGTTCCCGACAATTGGTGACATGGAGGTCGTGGACGATCAGATCACGTTCCGCCTTGAGGGAAACTTCGAAAGCATTGTTGCCGGAATCGATTTGGACGGTCTGGAAGACACAGAAGCCGCGCCAGAAGCGGATATTTACGACAACCTTCGCGCGCTTGAGTCTGATGCCTTTGCGGCCCAAATGCAGGACTATTGGCCAACTATGGCGGATGAAATTACCGTCTTGTCGGGGGGGGAGCCGGTCGCACTGTCACTGACATCGTTTGACGTGCCTGAGGTTGGCAATGTCGAGGTCGTGCGCCAATCTACGCTGGTTTTTCAAGGCAGGCTCCCGGAGGGCGCCCAGGATATGCAGATCGAATGGCCGTCAGAATATGGCGTGCTTGTTTTGCGTCAGGTGGGCGTTGAAGGTGGATGGGATGGCTATTTGTCCGGCGGTGGCCTGACAGATCCAGTGTCCCTAACGGGTGGCGATGAAATGTCTGGCGGTGAGGCGTTTGTGCGTTTCATCCCTGTTGGTGTTGAACACATTGTTCCGCTGGGGTTGGATCACATTCTGTTCGTGCTGGGCTTGTTCTTCTTGTCCGTCAAAATGCGCCCGCTGCTTTGGCAGGTAACTGCGTTTACGGCAGCCCACACTGTGACATTGGCGCTGGCGACAATGGGCTACGTCAACATTCCAGACGAGCATATGTGGATCGTTGAAAGCATCATCGCAGCATCGATTGTTTATGTCGCCGTCGAGAACATCTTTACGGATGGTCTGAACCCGTGGAGACCCGCGATTATCTTCTGTTTCGGCCTGCTACACGGGCTGGGCTTTGCGTCGGTTCTGACGGCCTATGGTCTGCCAGATGGCGCTGTTTTGCCAGCGTTGCTCGGCTTTAACATCGGCGTCGAACTGGGCCAACTTTTGTGCATCGCGATTGCCTTTATCATAGTGGTGTCTGCGATCCGTCTGTCTGAAGACGGCAAGGTTAATAAAGCGGCGGCATGGGTCTATATGGCCATCGCTATTCTTGTTGTACCCTTGGCGATTATCCCCGTTTCAGCGCTGGGTGCAGATGCGGTCGAGGCCTACTTGCCGCTGTTGTTTATGGTTGCAGCCCTGTGCGGTTTGTGTGCGGCGTCTTGTGCAGTGGAACGGTTTGAAACCTACCGCCATATGGTCGCAATGCCAGCGAGTATCGGCATCGCGCTTATTGGCGCTTATTGGGTCGTCGAGCGCGTTTTTCTTTAGCTCCACAAATTCAGTCAAAATCGCAACATGATGTTGGCTTATAGTAACGAGTTGTTAGGGGCTGTCGCGTAACACCATACAAGAAGGATTTTTTGGTGTTTTATGGACGAGCTTCTGTCACTTGCAAATATAGTTCTGGACCCGATCACTCTGATCTTGGCGCTGATATTGATTGTTAGCATCGTCAAGCGAAACAACCAGTCCGAGCTGAAAAGCCGGCTGGTGATCGCAACCTTATTTTCCGGCACGCTGATTATTTCCATGTCTAACCCGATTGATCTTGGGGAAGGCGGCATTCACGATATGTGCGGGCTTATCATTGGCGTCTCGGTTGCGTTGTTTGGACCGATGGTCGGTGTGCTGACATTGGCGACAGGATTGGTGGTGCGCACTGGCGTAGGCGGGCCGGGAATGGCCGCAGGCTTTATCTCGATGTTCGCGACTTTCGCCGGCGGGTCAATCTGGCGCTATCTTTTCCATGACGCGGAATATTCGCTTATAACCAAATCCATTCTTTTGGGCCTTTTGATGTCCTTGCATCTCGCAGGGTTAGCTCTTTTTCCAGTCGATTTAGCACTCCAACTTCTTATTCAATTGGGACCGTATTACATCGTTGGAAATATCGTTGGCGCACTCGTATTCAACTATTTTTTGGGCGGCGAAATGTCGTTCTTGTCAGAGGCGGAAGCCCATAGAATCGGTGCGAACACAGACCACCTAACGGGGCTTTTAAACAGGCGCGGATTGGAAGGCGCTTTGCCAAACTTGAAGACAGACTTTGCACCGATGAAAGGGCGCGCTTTACTTTACTTTGATGTCGATAACTTCAAAACGTCCAATGACAAATATGGCCACGCTTTTGGCGACGACCTATTGGTCGGTATTTCTGAACGCATTTCAACTCATTTACGTAGGCACGATGTGTTTGCGCGCATGGGGGGGGATGAATTTGCGGTCATTTTGCCTGAAGTGGATATCGAAGAAGCGCGCTTTGTTGCTGAAAGATGCCGCGCGGTTGTTGGAGATGAAGCATTTACCTACGAGGAACATAACGTCTCAGTGACCTTAAGCATCGGCGCTGTTTGGCTGGATGAACCAAGCGAAATGGCCGAGATGATAGAAGCCGCTGATAGGGCGATGTATCAAGCCAAAGTAAGCGGGCGAAATGTTGTCGTGTTCCTTGAAAATCACAGTAATAATACGCTTAGAAGAACGTTCCATAACGCGCCTAAGGTCGCCTAAGTCAACGGCGAACCGAGGGTGTTTGATCCCGACCATAATGAGGCAGGGAAGTTTGGTGTAAATCGCTTGCACCTAAATCAAACCCAAACTATACGCGCCACACGAAATCCCCAGACGGGGGCGGGTTACTTGGGGAGAAATCCCAAGGCATCCACCGGTTGGCGAAAGCTGATACCCCCGTCCAAGGCTAATGAAACCGGAAAGGAAACGACCATGGCTCTTCCAGAGTTTACCATGCGCCAACTGCTTGAAGCAGGCGTACACTTCGGCCACCAGAAGCAACGCTGGAACCCGAAGATGCAAGAATTCATCTACGGCGCCCGCAACGGCATCCATATCATGGACCTTACACAGACGCTTCCAATGTTGGACGCGGCTCTTGATATCGTTCAGAAAACTGTCGCAAAAGGCGGCCGTGTATTGTTCGTTGGTACCAAGCGTCAGGCGCAGGCTCCAATCAAAGACGCTGCTGAGAAATCCGCGCAGTTCTACATGAACCACCGTTGGTTGGGTGGCACGCTCACCAACTGGCAGACTGTTTCTAAGTCTATCCAGCGCCTCAAGAACATCGACGAGGCTGCTGAGCGCGGCTTTGAAGGTCTGACCAAGAAAGAACGTCTTGGCATGGAGCGTGAGCAGGGCAAGCTTGAAGCATCCTTGGGCGGTATCCGCGAAATGGGCGGCGTGCCTGACCTGTTGTTCGTCATCGACGTCAACAAAGAAGATCTGGCCATCGCTGAAGCCAACAAACTGGGCATCCCAGTTGTGGCTGTTGTCGACACCAACTGTTCCCCAGCTGGCATCGACTACATCATCCCGGGCAACGACGACGCGGCCCGCGCGATTGCACTGTACACAGACCTCGCAGCACGCGCGGCGCTGGACGGTATGACAGCACAGATGGGTGCCGCTGGCATCGACATCGGCGAAATGGAAGCCTCTGTTGAAGAAGAGCTCGCAGAAGCAGCACCAGCTGAAGCACCTGCAGCCGAATAAGGCCGCAAACGCTTATACGAATTTGGATGCGGGGATAGCCTCGCATCCACTTCACACACATTCCAAAGGAGACCAAAGATGGCGATTACAGCTGCATTGGTAAAAGAACTGCGCGACTCCACAGGCGCGGGCATGATGGACGCTAAGAAAGCGTTGACAGAAACAAACGGCGACATGGAAGCAGCGGTCGATTGGCTGCGCACCAAGGGTCTTGCAAAGGCCGCCAAGAAATCTGGTCGTACGGCTGCTGAAGGCCTCGTGGCTGTTGCAGTCAAAGACGGCAAGGGTATCGCGGTTGAAGTGAACTCCGAAACTGACTTCGTTGGTAAAAACGCTGACTTCCAGAAAATGGTTGCTGGCATCGCTGACGTTGCGCTGTCTGTAGACGATGTTGACGCGCTGAAAGCGGCTGACATGGGCGGCAAGTCTGTTGAACAGACTGTAACAGACGCTGTTGCGATCATCGGTGAGAACATGTCCGTGCGCCGTATGGCGACACTGGGCGGTGACACTGTTGTGTCCTACGTTCACAACGCTGCGGCGCCCGGAATGGGTAAGATCGGCGTTCTGGTTGCAATGACTGGCGGCGACGAAGCCCTTGGCAAGCAGGTTGCGATGCACATCGCGGCTGTGAACCCAGCCGCACTTTCCGAAGCCGACATGGATGCGTCCATTGTTGAAAAGGAAAAGCAGGTCCAGATGGATATCGCACGTGAATCTGGCAAGCCAGAAGCTGTGATCGAAAAGATGATCGTTGGCCGCATGAAGAAATTCGTTGCTGAAGCAACGCTTCTGAACCAAGCGTTCGTTGTAAACCCAGACCTGACAGTCGGGCAGGCGGCATCTGAAGCCGGCGCGACCATCACAGGGTTTGCACGTTTGGAAGTTGGCGAAGGCATCGAAGTCGAAAAAGAAGACTTCGCAGCTGAAGTTGCGAAAATGAATGGCTAAGCTGATACGTTAAGTATGGCTAGTAAGTTATTGAAAGGCCGCTCTTTTTTTTAGCGGCCTTTCTTGCTTTTTGGAAGGCGGTTGCGGCCATGCGATGGGAAGATCGCAAGGCCGCATCGACGTGCATCACAGGGATAAGAAAACAACACACGACGTCTTAAGGTGCTGGCCTCCTTGGGCTTAGCCCAAGCAGACCAGCGTCCGGTTTCCCGGCGCGGCTAAGCTAGCCTTGAAATCTCAAGGGGTCAGAGCCACTGTTCCCAGGCCTAAGGCCACCACTCACGGAACAACCAAAGTTTTGCATTTACGTAGCGGAAACTACAGTACGGGATTCCTTACCGGCACATTTTTTTCGAAATAAAGGGGAAAATGCGTGAAGTTCGCGCAGAACGCGTTCAGGCGGCTTCAGATTCGATCACAAACATTTGGTTGTAAAATGCTGCCTTTAGAACGGCTTGCGCTGTGGTTTCGACGTCTAAGGCTTCACGTGCCAAACGAAGGTGTTTCTCTATCGTCGCGGCCGTAAGCTCTAGCAAGATCGCAATATCTTGCGTTGTTTTACCGTCTCCGACCCATTGCAGAACCTCGCGCTGGCGTTTTGTTAAGTGACGTTGAGAATAGGGCAGGGTTTGGATTTTAAGGTGCATCACATTGTTTAACATAGTGATTTCTTCACCATACGTTTCCCAGATCGCGTCAATATCGTCTTGGGACATGCCAGCTTTCGCCGTAAGCGCGGTCGCGCCTTTGGTACGTTCTGTCACGCTCAGAAAGCTCACGGTGTAACCCGCAGTGACATTTTGGCCGATATTAAAGGCCATAACGTCTTGCTCTGCGGCGCTCAGCTCGGCTTGTTTCATCCAATTCCAAGAACACGCGCCAGTGTTGGCGAGCGCCCAGCGGATCATTGGAGCATGATAGAGATGACCTTTGCCGAGAAATTCTTCCATGTAGCTGTCTCCATGGTTGGTGAGCAGAACCCAGTCTTGCGGATCACCAAGCGAGCGGCCACTGCGGTAACGGGTAAAGCCGTAGATGATACGATCAAAGCCATAAGAGGCCATGCGGTTGGAGTGCAAAGCCCAGAGGGCTTCAACGGTCGGCGCGCTCGTTAAAGAATTTAGGTATGAGATTAGGTCTGACATTTTGTATGGGTAGCATTGTTTGCCTTAAGCGCGAAGGTTTTTTGTCTATATGGTCAGGTTATACAATTGTCGTTTTAACGTATTCACGTATCTAATTGATTTAAAATAGCAATGCATATTTTACATAATACTGATTATAAGAATTAGACACTGTGGAAATCAGGACTAACTATTGCCCTCCACTATGTGGACCATGCGACTCTCTTCGTTGATGTCGTCCGCCTTTCAGCGAAGCTGCGCGACCTTTTCGACCTCAGGACCACGAGACGCTGCATTTCCCGTTGTTGCCGTACTGCTCACACCTGGCACGATCTCGAAATCGATATCGGCTCTATTGAGCGCGTCGATGTCATTGGCGCTCCGCGGATCGCCAGATTGAAGATGAACGACGCGTTTGCCTTGTCGTGCGGCTGAAACAAGGACGCCCAGAATTTTGTCTTGCGGCCACTGTTGACGCTCTGGTGCGTTGCCCAGCTGAACACGTTCGGCATCGCGCCGTGCAAGATCTAAAATTTCTACGGCAATCTGATGATCATAGTAAATCACATCAGCTTCTTGCAGCCGCTGTACGCCGCGCAATGTTATGAGATCCTTGGAGCCAGGCCCTGCCCCAACCAGCGCGACCGAACCGGAATTGTCCGCGCCAAAACTTGCGGTGTCGATGGCTTTCTTAATCATCTGCGCCGCGGTGCGTTCTCCGCCGCGCGCATGAACGTCGCGAACCGGACCCGCAAACACCCAGCGCCAAAGATCACGGCGCATACGCGGGCCAAGGCGCGTTGCAGCACGATCACGCAAACGACCAGCCAGCGCGGCTAAATCGCCCAAGCGCGGCTCAAGCATGTCTTCAAGGCGGGTTTTGATCTGGCGTGCCAGCACCGGTGCCGTACCTTCAGTTCCAATCGCCACAACAACGGGTGAGCGGTCTACAATCGAAGGCGTCAGCGCATCACAAAGATGCGGCTGATCCACAACATTGACCGTTGCACCTGCAGATTTTGCAAGCATATGCAGGCTGGCATCAACCGCAGGACACCCCGAAGCGATAAACACCAGGGCGGCGTCTTTGAAATCACTTGGGCTAATCGGGCCGCGTTGCCAGTTGATCCGCCCCTGCCCGTTAAGGTCTTCAAGCTCAGGGTCAAGGGATGGAGCCAACACGGTTATCGCCGCTTCGGTTTTCAGGATCAGGCGGCATTTTTGCGCGGCTTGCTCTCCACCGCCAGCAATAATGACGCGGCGGCCCTGCATTTGCAGAAACATGGGAAAGGTCTTCATCCTGCTCTCCTTGATAGGGAATGTCTCTCATGCCACATGTCGGCGGCAAGGGCGCTAGATTGCGAGATTGTAGCGGCTTCATCCAGTGTCCAAAGGGCCAGCGCGGCTGTTCCGATGATCGTCTCGATGGCAAATGTGTCGCCGTTTGAACCGTTCCATAATGATTTAATATCAATGGCTTGTTCGGGTTCGTTCATGCGTCGGGTTTCGTTTAGGCATGCGGGGGCCGTGGTGTTCAACTCTTCCCCATTGCGCAAACCAAAGATGGCCGTTTCTTTCGTGGGGTTACGTTCGAATTCGCCACCGCCGCCTTTGATGACGGTTAAGTTCCTGTCGCCAAGCAAAGCAGCCGCGCGCGATTGCAACCCGCGATAGGACGGGTGAAAGACACCCTGCACGGACGCCCCTGCCCCTGATGGATTCCACATGCGAAGAACCGTGTTAATGCAGCTTCGCAAGCCAAACGTATCGCGCAGTTTTAGCAACTCAAACGCGGCCGGATTTAAGGTTTCAAGTGGTCGGTATGTAAGCCCGCCCCCCTCAAGGCTTAGATCGCTCAGTACCTCACGCACATCCGCAGCTGAGCTTTGATGCGAGTTCCAGCCATGAAGCGTAACCGCGTATCCAGCCTGCGCTACCAGCTTTGCAGCGAGTAGAAACAGTGGTGCACCACGTGTGCGCCCTGCAGCGTAACAAGGCCAGTCCAAATCAGCAGTTGGTAGGTTCGGCGTCGTGGCCCGTAACGCTGCTGTAAACCCAGCGATTTCTGCATCCGTTTCACCGCGCAGCCGCAACACCATAAGAAGCGCACCAATGGCTTCAGGCGCGGCATCGCCTGACAGCATCAAAGACATCGCTTGTTGCGCCTCGTCCTGCGTCAATGGACGCGCGCGACCCTTGCCGCGGGCGACAATACGGACAAACGGCGCAAGCGTCATTCTGCGGCCATTGGTAGTTGGAAATCAGCCAGCAATCGGGCCAATTCAGGTTTACACGAGCCGCAATTGGTCCCAGCAGAGGTGGCGTCGCCTAAGGCATCGACACTACCCGCCCCATCCGCAATTGCCTGTCGCAAGGTGTTCACACCAACGTTGAGGCAGGCACAAATCGTTGCACCCGGATCTGGTTGGTCCGCACCGCTTTGTCCAGCAAGCGCTAAAAGCGGCGGCGTTTCGGTGCCGATCAGTGACACCGCGTGGCTGCGTGACAACGACACAGGTTTCGAGCTGGTAAAGAAAAGCCCGATCAACTGGTCGCCATCATGAAACGCAAGGCGCGTTTGTTGTCCGTTTTGATCGCGCACTTCGGACACGTCGCCCTGCTTCATGTCCATGAGACCACGCGCAAGCGTTTCCCAGCTTTCAGGTGCATCAAGACCTGCGAATTCACCCTGCCAACCGGTTAAGGTTCGTGAAATAGCGCCATAGGCGCAGTCGGGGCTTATCGGGCTTATAGAGACAGCATAACCGTACCAATTCGCATCATATCTGCGTGCCGTGACGCTGATGTTCTTGGACGCAGGTTGTCCTGATACCGGATCAACCACAGATGAAGCCAGATTATTAACCCAAGCCTTACTGCTTTGCTGGCGGGTCCAGTGCATCGGCGCGAAGAGTTGACGCTCAGTGGTGCGATCGGTGATGAGAGCCCGCAGAATTGACATCCCCTTCGGATTGCTCAGCTCAATTAGATCGCCAGCCGTGATGTCCAATTTGGCAGCGTCAACGGGATGGATTTCAACGTAAGGTTCCGCCAAATGCGCCCCAAGACGCGGGGCTTTGCCTGTGCGGGTCATTGTGTGCCACTGATCGCGGTTGCGGCCGGTATTAAGGACAAACCCGTCGCCGTCACACGGCGTTGGCGCGCTGACAGGCAGCATACGTGCTTTGCCATCAGGGTGATAAAATCCACCATCCGCAAAGAACCGCTTTCCATTTTTGGGCCACTGCGTTGGGATCAAGTTGGCGTAGTCGGCATCCGCAAAAATGCTCAGATCAAGGTCACGCCCGAAGTCGGCGGACGCAGATGAAAGCGCGACGTATTCTGCAAACACCTCTGCAGGAGAGGCAAAGGTAAATGCGTCTTTCCAGCCCATTCGAACACCAACGTCACAGATGATTTCCCAATCTGGGCGGGCTTGCCCTGGCGCAGGAAGAAACGCGCGCTGGCGTGAAATGCGGCGTTCTGAATTGGTAACCGTACCATCTTTTTCGCCCCATCCGGTTGCTGGCAACAATACGTCCGCCAGATCACCGGTATCCGTGCGCGCCATGATGTCGGAGACGACGACAAACGGTACCTTTTTGATCGCCTCTGCGACGCCATCGGCATCTGGCAGGCTAACGGCAGGATTGGTCGAAATAACCCATAGCGCCTTGATCTTCCCGTCAGCGCAGGCCTGAAACATATCAACAGCCTTAAGGCCGGCCTGCGTCGACATAGTCGGGCTGTTCCAAAAGCCCTGTACGCAATCGCGGTGATCAGGGTTTTCGATGTCCAGATGATTGGCAAGCATATTGGCCAAACCGCCGACCTCTCGCCCACCCATCGCATTGGGTTGTCCTGTAACAGAAAACGGCCCACACCCAGGTTTGCCGATGCGCCCTGTTGCAAGGTGGCAATTCAGGATCGCGTTCACTTTGTCAGATCCGCTTTCAGACTGGTTTACCCCTTGGGAATAAACCGTGACCACCTTTTGCGTGCCTGTCCAAAGCTGATAGAATTCAGACAGTTCTTGCGGGGTTAGCCCGCTTTCGGATGGATCATCAAGGCGGGCTTGCGTGATCGCAGGATGACCGCCTTCGACGTGGTCGCGGATGTAGTCAGTGTTCAACGCACCTGTGTCAGCCAAATGCGCCAGCAACCCGTTGAACAGCGCAACGTCGCCGTCTTTTGCGATCCGTAAATGGATGTCAGCTAGGTCTGTGGTCGCGGTTCTGCGTGGGTCGATATTGACGATGCGCATGTTAGGACGCTCGGCTTTCGCCGCGGCGATGCGTTGGTGCAGCACAGGATGGCACCACGCAAGATTAGAACCCACAAGAACAATCAGATCCGCCTGTTCCAAGTCCTCATAAGTGCCGGGTACAGTGTCGGTCCCGAAGGCCCGTTTATGCCCCACAACTGATGAGGCCATGCAAAGTCGCGAATTCGTGTCAACGTTCGCAGAGCCAATAAACCCCTTCATCAGCTTGTTAGCGACGTAGTAATCTTCCGTGAGGATCTGCCCCGAAAGGTAGAACGCGACACTGTCAGGGCCATGTTCGCGGATGGCTGTATTGAACTGTTCCGCAATAAGGTCGAGGGTTTCGTCCCAATCGGCATCCTTGCCGTTGACCTTCGGTGTTAGAAGCCGCCCTTCTAGGTCAATGGTTTCACCAAGTGCCGCGCCTTTTGAACACAATCGCCCAAAGTTCGCTGGATGTTCAGGGTCGCCTTTAATGGTGCCGTCAGCACCGGCCAAAACCCCGCAGCCAACGCCGCAATACGGGCAAACTGTCTTCGTTAGGTTCATGCAACGGCCCGTCTGACTAGGAAGGCTGTATCAAGCGTGATACGCCCATCAACAACCTTGGCCGGATAGGTTGCCACCTGCCCCTCGTCCGCGCCCTGCACTTCCCCCGTTTCCAGCGAGATCACCCAATTGTGCAACGGGCATGTTACGGATTTATCATGCACGATCCCCTCGGCGAGCGGGCCTTGTTTGTGCGGGCATGCATTGTCGAGGGCGAAGACCTCGTCCGTTCCCGTGCGAAACACGGCCACGCAACCGTGCGCGGTTTTGATCAGACGCGCGCCCCGTTTCGGTACGTCTTCGAGGGCGGCGATATCGACCCAATTGGCTGGTTGCTCGTTCATTCTGCGGCCTCCAAAGTCAGGTCAGCGAGTGGCTGATAGGTTTCGGCCTTGGCGACATGTTCTGCCCAAGGATCCGTGCGATAGATGGTTTGTGAAAGATCGAAGCGCTCAACCAGTGCGGTACGCGTGTCGAGGTCTTCAACAGTCTCTTGGATCCACTCAAGGCCGACCTTGTCCATCCATTTATAGATGCGATCCAGATATTTGGCGTTTTCACGATAGGATTGTGTGACCGCTTTGATGACGTCGACGACCTCTTCCTCGGTCGGGACTTGGCACAGAAGAACGGTTTCGCGTACATCCATGCCTGCGGCCCCACCGATGCTGATTTGATAGCCACTGTCGACACAGACGATGCCGATGTCCTTACAGGTGGCCTCAGCGCAGTTGCGCGGACACCCTGAAACGCCAAGCTTCAACTTATGCGGCGTCCAAGACCCCCAAAGTATCTTTTCCAGCTTGATGCCAAGACCGGTGCTGTCTTGCGTCCCAAAACGGCAATGATCGGTGCCAACACAGGTTTTGACCGTGCGCAAACCCTTGGAATAAGCGTGGCCAGAAACCATGCCAGCCTTGTTCAAGTCGTCCCAAATCGCAGGAAGGTCTTCGCCTTTGACACCGAGCAAATCGATACGCTGGCCGCCAGTAACCTTAACGGTTGGCACCTCAAATTTATCGGCGGCATCGGCAATCGCGCGCAGTTCATCCGGCGTGGTGATCCCGCCCCACATGCGCGGAACGACGGAAAATGTGCCGTCTTTCTGGATGTTGGCGTGCTTGCGTTCGTTGATAAATCGCGACTGCGGGTCGTCTTGATATTCAAGCGGCCAGTCGGCCAACAGATAGAAATTCAGCGCCGGACGGCAGACATGACAGCCACAGGATGTCTTCCAACCGCATTCCTGCCAAACCGCCGCCATTGAGGTCAGCTTTTGGCTTTTGATCATGCGCCGCACGTCTTCGTGGGTCATGTCTGTGCAGCCACAGATGGACGCTGCGGCTGGGATGACAAAGTCATCGCCCAGTGTGACAGCCAAAACTTGTTCCACCAATCCGGTACAGGTCCCGCAGGATGCGGATGCTTTTGTGGTTGCTTTGATGGCTGCTAGGTCGCCAGACCCAGCCGCGATTGCGTCTTCGATTTCACCTTTGGAAATGCCGTTGCACCCGCAGATTTCCGCATCACGCGGTAAGGCTGCAACGGCTGAGAGCGGGTCCGAGGCACCGCCTCCCTGAAAAGCCGGACCAAAGATCAGCGTCTCGCGCATGTCAGACACATCCGTCTTCTCGCGGATCAGGCCGAAAAACCAGTTGCTGTCGGCAGTATCGCCATACATGACAGCTCCGACGACAACATTGTCTTCAAGCACCAAGCGGCGGTAAACGCCACGTGCTGGGTCGCGGAACACGATATCTTCGCGACCTTCCCCTTCAGCGAAATCACCCGCACTGAACAGATCGCAGCCTGTAACCTTTAGCTTGGTGGAAAGCTCTTTCGGCACAAACTGTGCGTCCTCATCCATAAGTGTTTTCGCGACAACTTTGGCTTGATCGTATAGCGGTGCAACCAAACCAAAGATCGCACCGTCGTGTTCAACGCATTCGCCAACCGCCAAAATATCGGCGTCAGACGTACGCATTTGATCATCCACATGAATGCCTTTTCCGACAGCCAACCCTGCGTCCTGCGCAAGCTTGGTATTCGGGCGGATGCCCACGGCCATGACCAACAGATCGCACGGCAATTCAGTGCCATCATCCAACAGCAATGCGCGAACCTTGCCGTTCTCGCCAAGGATTTCCTTGGAGTTGGCCGAGCATTTAACGGTAATGCCCTTGTCCACCAATGCCTTGCGCAGAAGGTAACCTGCGGCTTCGTCCAGTTGACGTTCCATCAAGTGGCCCATGATGTGAATAACGGTCACGTCGACGCCGCGTGCAGCCATACCCGCTGCGGCCTCAAGACCCAACAACCCACCACCGATGACAACACATTTATTGTCAGGGCCAAGGCCCATCATGCGTTCGGTGTCTTCAAGGTCGCGGTAGGCAATAACGCCCTCAAGATCATGACCCGGAAGCGGGATCATAAACGGATTGGACCCCGTCCCGAACAGAAGTTTGTCATAAGACAAAACATCGCCGTTTTCGGCTGTCACCGTTTTGGCAGCACGATCAATCGACGCGATTTTCTCACCGAAACGACAGGTAATGCCGTTCTCTTCGTACCATTCAGCTGTGTGTGTTTCGATTTCGGCATATGTCTTTTCGCCAGACAAAACGGGTGAAAGCATGATGCGGTTATAGTTGCCGCGCGGTTCCGCGTTAAACAGCGTCACGTCGTAGTCCGCACCTGCATCCAACAGATGTTCCAGCGCGCGGCCTGTCGCCATGCCAGCGCCGATTATGATCAATCTTTGTGTCATTATTCTGCCGCCACTGTTGTTATGGGTTTCGGTTTTGGAGTTTTGCCGTGTTCATATTCCTCAAGGAAATCAAGAACCTCTGCGCGGTAGTTGTAGTAATCTGGGTGCTCTAGCAATGCTTTGCGTGTGCGTGGGCGCGGCAGCTTTACATCGGTGATCTTGCCGATTGTTGCTTGCGGTCCGTTGGTCATCATCACCACGCGATCCGCGAGCAAAATGGCCTCATCCACATCATGGGTTACACAGATGGCAGTCACTTTGGTGCGCGACCAAACCTCCATCAGGACCTCTTGTAGCTCCCAGCGGGTAAGGCTGTCGAGCATGCCGAAAGGTTCGTCCAAAAGCAGCAATTTCGGGGACAACGCAAATGCACGCGCGATCCCGACCCGCTGTTTCATACCGTTGGACATAGACGATGCGACCGTATCCATGCTGTCGGCCAAACCGACACGTTCTAGGTAGTATTCAATCACGTCCTGACGTTCAGCTTGGGACGCACGCGGGTAAACCTTATGCACGCCGATCGCGACGTTTTCTTTGGCTGTCAGCCATGGAAACAGGTTGGGGGATTGGAACACAACAGCGCGTTCAGGATCAGCGCCTTCAACGTTCCAACCATCCAGTTTGATTGCACCCTTTGAAATCGGGTTCAGGCCCGCGGCCATTGTCAGAACCGTGGATTTACCACAGCCCGAGTGCCCGATCAGGCTGATGAATTCACCTTTGTTGACCTTAAGATCGAAGTCTTCGACCACGGTTAACGGGCCTTTTGGCGTTGGGTACACTTTGTGTAGTTGCGAGAAATTCAGGTAGCGGTCTTCGATGCCGCCCTCTTGCGCTTCGGCGACTGCCGCAGGAACGGAATGGATCGGGGTTACGTCTGGCAAATGCCGCGTATCTTCGACCTTGGCCGCGATGCCGATATCCATCAAGTACTTGGTGACTTGCGCACGCAATGCCTTGAATGTTGCATCATCGTTCATCGCACCGCGATCACGTGGGCGTGGAATGTTGACGGTAACGGGGTCGGCCAATGTGCCATCCGGATTCAGTGGGATGATACGGTCAGCCAACAAGATCGCCTCATCCACGTCATTGGTGATCAGGATACAGGTCTTTTTGTCCGTCTCCCAAATATCAAGGATCTCGTCCGCAAGGTTGGCACGGGTCAACGCATCCAACGCGCTGAGTGGCTCATCCAGCAGCAACATCTCAGGGCTCATTGCCAATGCACGTGCAACGGACACCCGCTGGCGCATCCCACCGGACAGTTCTGATGGTCGCCGCGACGTTGCGTGGGACAGCCCCACCATGCTGACATAGTGGTCAATCTTGGCTTGGCGTTCCGCCTTGCTAAGTTTTGGGAACACCGCATCGACCGCAAGGCCGACGTTTCCGCCCACCGTAAGCCACGGCATCAAAGAGTAGCTTTGAAACACCAGACCACGTTCCGGCCCCGGTCCCTTAATTGGCGCGCCTTTAAAGGTCACGCTGCCTGTGTCGGGCATTTCCAGCCCAGCAATCAGGTTCATCAATGTGGATTTTCCTGTACCGGAAAACCCAAGGATTGCGACGAATTCACCGTCTTTGATTTCAAGATTGATGTCTTGAAGAACATCGACGCGGTTGGTGCCTTGGCCGAAGCCTTTGGAGACGTTTTCAAACTTAAGGATGCTCATATCGTTCACCGGTTTTCTGTGAAGGTGAACATGGATTGCAGCGCGAACATCACACGGTCCAGCAAGAAGCCGATGATCCCGATGGTGAAGACAGCAACCATGATTTTAGCGAGTGACTGGGATGAGCCGTTCTGGAATTCATCCCAAACGAATTTCCCAAGACCAGGGTTTTGTGCCAACATTTCCGCGGCGATCAGAACCATCCAACCCACACCCAATGACAAACGAAGGCCTGTGAAGATCAACGGCAATGCAGACGGCAATACCAGCTTGGTGATCTTCGAATAAGTATTCATTTTCAGAACCTTGGAGACGCTGACCAGGTCCTTGTCGATAGATGACACACCCAAGGCAGTGTTAATCAATGTCGGCCATAGTGAACATAGCGTCACCGTGATCGCGGACACGAGGAAGGATTTGGAAAACATCCCATCGTTGGTCGCGTAAACCGCAGAGACAACCATGGTAACAATCGGCAACCATGCCAGTGGGCTCACGGGTTTGAAAATTTGAATGATCGGGTTGATCGCGGCGTTTGCAGTCGCGGAAAGGCCGGCCATAATCCCGAGTGGGATCGCAATTGCAGACCCGATGAGGAACCCGAAGAACACCGTCTTAATAGATGTCCAGATCTGTTGATAATACGTCGGCTTGCCAGTGTAGACACGGTCGCGAACGTCTTCAGCGTTGCCTTCTGCAATCAATGCCGCGTTGCGCTCGTCTTGGCGTACGTAGAATGCGGCTTCTTTCTCGCGTTCGCGCACGGCGTCGGCGTTCAGATTGATCGCCTGTTCCCAAACCTGTACTGGTCCCGGGATCGCACCGAGGGACGTTTGCACAGTTGGCGCTAGGGTTGCCCACGCGGCGATAAAGATACCAATCGCCAGAACAGGAACCCCTAAAAGGCGCCAGATTTCTGACATTTGCGCGCGCGGGTTGTCTCCTGCGGCGGCTTTCAGAATTGGTGTTAACCATGCCAAACCCATCACCTGAAACCATGCGTCGGCTTTGTTGATCCTCGTAAAACGGCGCGCTTTGCGGGCCTCTTGTTCGATTGTATCTGGGTCGATGGCGGTCATGTGAGGGCCTGTATTCTGGAGGACGTTAAAAAGGGTTTGCCCGCCCCACGCTGTGTGGGGCGGGAAAGTGTTTTAGTTCTGGATTTCGGAACCGACGACCATTTGCGCGCCCTTCAAGCCAATCGGAAGGCTTTCGAGGTAAGCGTTTGGTGCGCGGCCGTCATAGCCGATACCGTCGATGACATCTGCGGCTGGTGTCGGCTCTTTGAAACCGTCGCTGTCCCACGGGAAATCAGCTTCGTTCGCGATACCGTCGTCGACCAACATGCGTGCTGCATCAAGGTAGATGTCGGACCGGTAAACAGACTGCGCGGTTTCAATGTACCATTCATCTGTCTGTGGCTCAGCGATTTGGCCCCAGCGACGCATCTGTGTCAGGTACCAGATCGCATCAGATGCAAACGGGTATGTCGCGTTGTAGCGGAAGAACACGTTGAAATCTGGGACTTCACGAACGTCGCCTTTTTCATACTCGAACGTTCCCGTCATAGAGTTGGCGATGACGTCTGCATCCGCACCAACGTATTCAGAGCGTGCCAGAATTTCGACAGCTTCTTCGCGGTTTGCGTTGTCGTTTTCATCCAACCAGATCGCCGCACGGATCAATGCTTTGGTCAAAGCGATTGTTGTGTTCGGGTTCTCTTCTGCGAACTCAGCAGAGATGCCGAAGACCTTCTCTGGGTTGTTGCGCCAGATTTCATAGTCGGTAACGACCGGAACGCCGATGCCTTTGAACACGGCCTGCTGGTTCCACGGTTCACCAACGCAGTAACCAAAGATCGTGCCCGCTTCCATTGTGGACGGCATCTGTGGTGGAGGTGTCACGCTAAGGAATACGTCAGCACCGATCTGGCCGCTTACGTCGTCAGGAGAGTAATACCCTGGCTCAAGCCCGCCAGCCGCCAACCAGTAACGCAGTTCGTAGTTGTGCGTGGATACTGGGAAAACCATGCCCATGTTGAACGGGATGCCTTGGTCTTGGTAATCTTCAACAACCGGCGCGAGGGAGGCCGCGCTGATCGGGTGTTGTGGGCGGCCATCGTCCATCAGTGGAACATGTGGGCGCATTTGCTCCCAGATGTCATTGGAAACGGTGATGCCGTTGCCATTCAAATCCATTGAGAATGGCGTAATGATATGCGCCTCAGTACCGTAACCGATTGTCGCGGCGAGTGGCTGACCCGCCAGCATATGTGCGCCGTCCAACTGTCCGTCAATCACGCCGTCCAAAAGGACTTTCCAGTTCGCCTGTGCTTCGAGCGTTACGAAAAGGCCCTCGTCCTCAAAATAACCGAGTTCATACGCGACAGCCAACGGCGCCATGTCAGTCAGTTTGATAAAGCCAAGTGTGAGTTCATCTTTTTCTAGGTCTAGCATCTCTGCCATCACGGGGCTTGCGCAGAAAGCAGTTGAGGCGAGGAGCCATTTAAGAGTGTTCATTTATTAGTTCCCTGTTGAAACGCAAAAAACCGCACGACTGCTACATGCGGGAGGAGGTGCATGTACAATCGAGCGGCTTTGCTCTGAAAACGTTAGCTGGCAACACTGTCAGCTGGTAAAGGCTTCGTTGCCTTGCTTGAGATATTTAACCTTTACTTAGGGCTTTGCTATGTAACCGCTTCGCATTTGCGGCATAATTCGCCGCAATGCAGCAAGTGCTCAAAAACTGTGCAGTTATGGCGCGTCAAAGTCGAAAACCGCGCCATTGAAAAACCGATCAGGTCCCAGAATCATTTGGCCCATGGTTGAAACAACGGTTGTCGGGCCCGCCATCGTCCCTTCAATCTTTTGCGATGCCGCAGGCAAGTCGATACCGATTGGCAGCAAAGCTTCGCGGTAAATATCGCTGCGAAAACAAGCCTGTGCGATCTGTCGCGCCGCGTCGCGGTCAAGGGAATGCCAGCGTGACAGGATATCAGCAATCCAACACGCCTGACTGCGCCACGGAAAATTCGCAGCCCCCTGATGAAAGACTATGAAGCGATCCATCTGTTCCGGTGTCTGGCCATGTTTGGTGATGAACTGACCACTGAGCGCGGGATCAATTGCATGATCGGGAAGGTCTAGGTGTTGGCTTCGTGCCAAGATTTCGACTGCAAGAGGGATGTTTTCTGGTTGCGCCAACCAACGCGCGGCTTTGTAAATTGAACGGATCATCGCGTGGCAGTGTTTGGGGTTTTGGGATGCCCAGCTGCGCTGTACGCCCAACACCTTTTCAGGTGAAAACTCCCACACGCGGGATCCAGGAAGAATGAGCGTCGCGCCACTTTGTTGTACCGCGACAGAGCCCCAAGGCTCACCGACGCAGAACATATCAAGGTCACCGTCTTGCATGGCGTCTGCCATTTTGGTGGGGGGAACGGTCACGATCTCGATGCGGTCTTCCGAGTACTCAGGCGCTTGTGACAGCCATGTCTCAAGCAGCATACGGTGCATTGAAAACGGGAAAGGCACACCGATGCGCACCGGTTTTCCACCTGCGGCAAAGATCGCTTGCGATGCGGCGGATGGGTCGTCGAAGGTGTTTGACCAGCCCGTTTCTTGCATCCTGCGATCCAGATCAGCGGACACGCCGACAATCGTGCCATTTGCCGACAGAACCATCAAAACGTCGATGTCGCGTGCGACACCACCCAGACCCAGCGACATCGCTACGGGCATCGGTGAGAGCATATGTGCAAAGTCTATTTGGCCAAACGCCAGCATATCGCGCAACGAGGACCATGACGGTTGTTTGACCAGTGTCAGATCTAGCCCCTCTTGGGCGGCGAACTTTAGTTCCTTGGCAATGATCAACGGCGCACAATCAACAAGCGGAAGGTAGCCGCAGCGCACTTGGGTCATCTTCATTGCAAAAGCTCCGCCGCTGTAACCAAGGCGGTGGCGACATCGATCACTTTGCGCCCTTGATCCATCGCTGTTTTGCGCAACAGCCCGTAAGCCTCGTCTTCTGAAATACCACGCGCACGGATCAAAAGGCCTTTGGCGCGGTCAATCATCTTGCGATCCGAAAGCGCCTGTTTGGCGGCGTCCAGTTCGGATTGCATTTTCTCGACCATGCGAAAGCGTGCAATTGCGGTCTCAAGCACGGGCTTGATGCGATCTTTCTGCAGTCCGTTCACGACATAGGCGCTCAACCCTGCCGAAATCGCGGCCTGTGTCATCACCTCATCGGTTTGATCGACAAACATAGCCACAGGTCGATTGCGTGCGTTGGCCACCTGCCCGAGGTGTTCAAGGGTATCTCGATCCGGGTTTGCAAGGTCGATCAATATGATGTCGGGGTCGAGGTCCTTCACCGTGCGTTCAAGCGCGGTTGGCGAAGATATGACCGTGACGTTGTTCCAACCGCCATCCATGAGAGCATCGATAATCTCATGGGCTTTGGTCTTGTCGCGTTCAACGACGAGTATGTTGAGGTCTATTTGCACTTGGTTTGACTACGGTGCTTCGCTCGTCAGTGACCAGACGCTGTCGCACGCTTAACAAGGGCAGCGGTACGGTGCCTGCTTAGTTTGCGAATATCGGGCGGTGTGCTTAGAAAATGGGCGGCGCGAAGATGGGCTGGCCACCCTGCCCTGCAAACGAAAAATGCCGGAACCCTAAGGCTCCGGCATCTTATTTCTTAGTTAAACAGATCGCTTATTGGATCAGTTCAGCAGCCCAAGCGCCGTCAACGATTGTAGACTTGGAGAAGTTACCAGCCACGTCGCCGTTTTCGTCGAAGTCTTGGTTGCCAGCAGCACCTTCATAGTTGATGTCGCCACCAGCTGCGAGGATCGCCTTCGCTTCAGCCCACTGACCTGGCAGGATCACTTCACCCGGGCCAGATGCGATTGCACGCAGGGATTCAGCGATTGCTTCGCGGTCATCAGAACCAGCGTGCTCAATTGCGAGCGCCATCATGAATGTCGCATCATAGCCGTTTGCAACGAATGGGTCAGCCGCCGGAACGCCTGCTTCGTCTGCAATTGCCTGCCACGCTGCGAATGATGGTGTGCTGGAGTCAGATGCGGAAGTCGTGAACGTGGACGTCATCAGGTTTTCTGCGCCAAGCTGTTCGATCAGCTCGTCAGACAGCATGCCGTCCGCGCCGATGAAGTTCGCGAATGCACCAGTTTCGAGTGCGTTGCGCATCAATGTGATGCCGCCAGAACCGTAGTATGAGAACAGAGCGAGGTTTTCAGATGACGCGCCGATTGTCGCAACTTCAGAGCGGTAAGACGCTTTGTTTGGCTCGTGTGCTTCATTAGCTGAGATTGTTCCGCCCATGCCTTCGAATGCTTCAACGAATACGGCCGCGATTGCTGCGTTGTAGTCGTCGTTTGCATAGGACACAGCGATGTCGGACATGCCGTTTGCGATTGCCAGCTCAGCAAGTGCAACGCCTTGGTAGGCATCAGACGCAGCTGCGCGGAATACCAGGTCAGTGCCGTCTTCCATGGATGTGATTGCTGGGGAAGATGCGGACACGGACAGTGTCACGACGCCAGCTGGCATGGAAACTGATTCAGCCTGTGCGATTGTAGCACCGGAACAAACTGGCCCAACAATTGCAGAAACGCCGTTGACGTTGATCAGCTTTGTTACCGCATCGACAGCTGCAACTGGGTCACAAGCTGAGTCAGCACGGATAACGTTGAATGCTTCGCCGTCAGCGAACATGCCGCCCTGTGCGTTTACATTTGCAGCAGCCAAATCAACTGCAGCTGCGATTGGCGCGTTGAGGTCCGGAATTGGGCCTGTCATCGCCATTGGGTTACCGATGTTTACATCAGCCATTGCGCTTGTTGCGAGAAGTGTCGCGGCGGTCGCCATTAGTGTATTTTTCATTTGGTCTCTCCCGTTGAACCCGCGTCGTTGTTATCGGCCTTTGGTGATGCGGGTCTCACCTCAGGTAGTATCCCACTAGGATAGCGCTGCAAGATCACTTGCATCAAGATGCCAATCAACATCATACGCAAGAACCCTGCCCGTGTCTGCAAGATGCTTGGATCAAGCGTCGAGAAGATGTTTGAAATCAGCCCGATAGAGCCGGTGATGACAAGTTCGGATGCGGACCAGATGGTCCAGATCAGAAACGCACCAAGGATCGCACCACGGTTGTTACCAGACCCACCAAGGATCAGCATAACCCATGTCAGGAACGTCACCTTGGCTGGATCAAAGGTGTTTGTCGGCTCGATCAAACGCAGGTGTTGTGCGAACAACGCCCCAGCCAGACCCATGATCGCAGCACCGATTACGAATGCTTCAATACGGCGGCGTGTGACGTCTTTACCAGATGCGCGTGCTGCAGGTTCGTTTTCACGGATCGCCGTCATCATACGGCCCCAAGGCGCGGTCCGCGCGCGTTCCAGCATGCGGTAGATGACATACATGATCAAAAGGATCGTGGCCGCAAACAAGGGCTGCCAATACCAGTTTGGCAGTTTGTCAAAGAAGGCTTCCCAGTTTTCAGGCGTGCCAAACCAACTCATCGGCCAGCTGGAATAAAAGCGTTCTTCGCTGAAGTGTTCCCACATGCGTGGGATCTTGTTTACTCCGCGCGGGCCGTTGGTGATGTCGGTTTCGTTCTTCAGGATCAGCTTGATGATCTCGGCAATCCCGATTGTCGCGATTGCCAGATAGTCGGCCCTAAGCCTGATACATATTAACCCGATGAAGGCTGCGACGATGGCCGACATAACCATGCCGACGAACATCCCAATCGGCAGGGGCAGGCCAAACCCGCCCAAGTGGAAGGTAGATTCAGCCGTCGTAAGCAACGCGTAAGTGTAGGCACCCACAGCGGCAAAGCCGACGATACCCACGTTAAACAGCCCCGCGAAGCCCCACTGGACGTTCAGTCCAAGCGCAAAGATCGCATAGATGCCACCAACCGTCAGAAGCGACAGAAGATAGAGGAAATATCCAACATAAGCTTCCATTAGAAAGACCTCCCCTTGAACAGCCCTTGCGGACGCACGATCAACATCACCACCATGATCGCGAATGCGACGCCGGTTTTATAGCCAGGTGAAAGCAATGGCGTGTCGCCGATCCACGGATAAGCGCTGAGTTCTTCGGCAAGACCGATAATCAACCCACCTGCGACCGCACCATATGGCTTTCCGATACCGCCCAAAATCGCGGCAGCAAACATGGGCAGCAGCATTCTAAAGCCCATTGTCGTTTCCAGCATCTGGGTGTCCATCACAAGGAACACACCCGCAGCCGTCGCGCAAATACCGCCAACGATCCATGTGGCGTTGATGACTTTATCAACGTTGATACCTGTTACATGGGCCAGATCAGGGCTGTCAGACACGGCGCGCATGGCTTTGCCGATGCGGGTGCGGTTCAACAGGTACCCAAGTGCCATCACTAAAATGATCGTTCCCGCAAAGATAAACAGGTGCTTGTTGGGCATCAGGATCTGTAGGCCCATGTTTGACGTAATTTCGCTAAGCGTCGCATTTGGCTTGGCAATTCCGCGCACGAACGTAATCTGGTTTGGTCCCCAAATCATCTGAACCGCAGAGCGGATGATCAACATCATACCAAAGGACGCCATTACGACCTTAATCGTGTCTTCCTTACGGAACGGTTTGTAGAAAAACTTGTCCGTGCCAAGGAACAACAAGATAACAAGGAAAGCTGCAGGTACCATCGCAACCAATGGGTGCAACGTAAGCCCCGCACCGGCCGCAATCGCCATGACCGTCCATGTCAGATACGCGCCAGACATCATGATTTCGCCGTGGGCGAAGTTGGCAAAGCGCAAAATGCCGAATGTCAGCGTGATACCAATCGCGCCAAGCGCATAGATACAGCCCAGAACAAGACCGGGGATGAAATAGTAGTTTACGAATTCCCACATATCAGTGACCCCCGCCCAAGAACATGCGTGCAATTTCGGGATCAGCAGCAAGCCCAGCCCCCGTCCCCGTATGACGGTTCGCTCCGTCTACAAGCACATAGCCACGATCAGATACGCCAAGCGCTTGCTTTGCGTTTTGCTCAACAATCAGGATCGGCACGCCGGTTTCCTTAATCTTTTGAATGGTTCCGAAGATTTCACCGCGATACTTGGGCGACAGGCCCGCAGTCGGTTCATCCAGCAGCAAAATCTTGGCATCCACCATCAATGCCTTGGCCATCGCCACCATCTGGCGTTGCCCACCAGACAGCGACCCTGCCGCCTGATTGCGTTTTTCCGCCAGATCGGGGAACAGCGCGTACATTTCTTCCAGACGCTCTTCGACACCGGTTGGCCGCGTCCACGCACCCATTTCAAGGTTCTCTTTGACGGAAAGGTTCACAAATACGTTGTTGGTTTGCGGCACGTAAGAAATGCCCTTTTCGATAACCTTTTGTGCCGGTGTGTCAGTTATGTTTTCGCCGTTCAGTTCAACCGTGCCTTCGGTGATGTTGAGCAGCCCAAGCACGGATTTCATCGCGGTCGATTTCCCCGCCCCGTTCGGGCCGATAATCGCGACGATCTCGTTCGGGTTCACGAACATGGACAGATCATGAAGAATTTCGGTTTGGCCGTAGCCAGCCTTGAGGTTGTTAAGTGACAATACTGGCTCGGTCATACGACTTCTCCGCCAAAATAAGCATCAATGACACGTTCGTCGTTGCGCACTTCGTCCATGGTGCCTTCCATCAAAACTTGCCCCTCTGCCAGCACGACGACCTTGCCGCACAACCGCGCGATCATATCCATGTCGTGTTCAATAATGCAGAATGTATAGCCGCGTTCTTCGTTCAATTGCTCAATCATTTCAGCGACTTTGCGCATCAATGTCGGGTTCACCCCAGCGCCGGGTTCATCCAGCAGAACGACTTTGGAGTCGTTCATCATGGTGCGCCCAATCTCAAGCAGCTTTTTCTGGCCACCTGACAGATTACCCGCCAACTCTTCACCGACATGGGTCAGCCCGAGGAATTCCAGCGTGTCGCGGGCCAATTCAATCACTTCGGCCTCGCGTTTCTTAACGCGGCCATTGGTGAACCAGCTGGACCAGATGCTTTCGCCTGTCTGATCAGGTGCTGCGACCATCAGGTTTTCAAGCGACGTCATACGCGCATATTCATGCGACAGCTGGAACGTGCGCATCAGGCCTTTGTGGTACAGCACATCTGTGCGCTGGCCCGTGATGTCTTCGCCATTCAGCGTGATCTTGCCGGATGACGGAGGTAGCTCTCCGGCAATCATGTTGAAGGTTGTGGTTTTGCCAGCACCGTTCGGACCGATCAGCCCGACGATTGCGCCTTTGTCGACGTGGAAATCCACGCCACGCACGGCATGTAAACCACCGAAATTCTTTGCCAACCCAGCTACGCTGAGGACAACCTCACTTGCAGACATCCGCACCCTCTCCCAAAAGTTGCGTGTGCTTTGAGGTTTCGGTTAGATGCGCGCGTGCACACCGTGCTTATCCATCAAAGCGGCTGGGAAATTGCTAACCTGCGGCAAATTGGTTGTCCACGGTGAAGTGAAGTCGTTTCGACTGCGTTTCGCGGCGTCACAATGCAAAACGACGCCCCCGAGGGGGCGCCGTTATCTTTTTGGTTCGTGATTTAGCGCAGATCGAAGCGATCAAGTTCCATCACCTTGACCCATGCTGCCACGAAGTCGTTGACGAACTTGTCGCCCGCATCCGCGCTTGCATAAACTTCGGACAATGAACGCAGGATTGAGTTGGACCCAAACACGAGGTCAACAGTCGTCGCAGTCCATTTCACATCACCACCGCTGCGTGCGCGGCCTTCCAAGATATCGCCGTTTTCAGTCCAGACCGTGCCCATATCGAGCAAATTGGTGAAGAACGACTGATCCAATGTACCAACGTTATCCGTCAGAACGCCATGCTTTGATCCACCTGTGTTGGCACCAATCACACGAAGACCACCAACAAGAACGGTCATCTCAGGCGCTGTCAACGTGAGCAATTGCGCACGATCAACCAAGTGTTCCGCAGCAGACCGTGTTGCGCCTGGCTTGATGAAGTTGCGGAAACCGTCTGCCTTTGGCTCTAGCCATGCATAGCTTTCCACGTCTGTATCGTCTTGGCTGGCATCTGTACGGCCTGCATTGAACGGCACTGTGATTGTTTTGCCAGCTGCTTTCGCGGCCATCTCAATGCCCACAGAACCTGCAAGAACGATTGTATCCGCCAAGGACACCGGCTTGTCGAACGCTGCGCGCACCTCTTCCAGTTTTGCAAGGACAGCGGCCAACGCCTTTGGATCGTTTACTTCCCAATCTTTGGCGGGGTTCAATCGAACGCGCGCACCATTGGCACCGCCGCGCTTGTCAGAGCCGCGGAATGACGCCGCAGACGCCCAAGCCGTAGTCACCATTTCAGCCGCGCTAAGACCAGTGGCCGCAATCGCCGCCTTGAGCGCGTCAACGTCAGCGCCCGAAATCAACGCATGATCAACCGCAGGAACAGGGTCCTGCCAGCTTTCAGCCGTAGCTGGCACATACTTACCAAGACCAAGCTCATACGGCCCCATGTCGCGGTGTGTCAGCTTGTACCAAGCTTTTGCGAAGGCCTTAGCAAACTCTGCAGGGTTTTCCATATAACGACGTGAAATTTTTTCGTAGGCAGGATCCATGCGCAACGCCATATCTGCTGTTGTCATCATGATATGTGTCTTGCCTTTGCCGTCAGCCGTTGGTGCTTGGTCGCTGTCTTTCAGGTCTTTGGGCTGCCATTGCTGCGCACCAGCCGGAGACTTCGTCAGTTCCCATTCGTACCCGAACAGGACACCAAAGAATGACATGTCCCATGTGGTCGGCGTTGGCGTCCATGCCCCTTCAAGACCGGAGGTAACAGTGTCGACCCCGTTGCCGGTACCAAAGGATGTTGACCAGCCAAGACCCATTTCCGTCAAAGCCGCGGCTTCTGGTTCTGAACCGACATACTTTTCCGGATCCGCAGCACCGTGGGTTTTCCCGAACGTGTGCCCACCAGCGACCAACGCCACGGTTTCTTCGTCGTTCATCGCCATCTTGGAAAACGTTTCGCGGATGTCATTGGCCGACAACAATGGGTCAGGGTTGCCCATCGGGCCTTCTGGGTTCACGTAAATGAGGCCCATTTGCACGGCCCCAAGTTCACCGATCAACTCGCGATTGTCTTGCTTGTAGCGCTCGGAATCGTCGCCCAGCCATTCGGTTTCAGGACCCCAATAAATGTCTTCTTCAGGCTCCCAAATATCGGCACGACCGCCGGCAAAGCCATGGGTCTCAAAGCCCATGCTTTCCAACGCGACGTTGCCTGCAAGGATCATCAAGTCAGCCCAGCTAAGTGCCGCGCCATACTTTGCTTTGACAGGCCACAACAGACGGCGCGCTTTATCGAGATTGCCGTTATCAGGCCATGAGTTCAGGGGCGCAAAACGTTGTGAGCCGGACCCTGCACCACCGCGACCATCACCCACGCGGTATGTACCAGCAGAGTGCCACGCCATACGAATAAAGAACGGGCCGTAGTGTCCATAATCGGCAGGCCACCAGTCTTGGCTATCTGTCATCAACGCTGTGAGGTCAGCAATGACTGCATCCAAATCAAGGGTCTTGAACGCCTCGGCGTAATCGAACGCACCACCCATTGGATTGCTCTGAACGTCATTTTGGTGAAGCGGTTTCAAGTTCAGGGAATTTGGCCACCAGCCGGTGTTAGCGATAGAACCTGTCTCTTGCGACGTGCCATGGTCGAATGGGCATTTGCCGCCTGTGTCTTTGGGTGAACCGTCCATTGGGGAATCTCCTGTTTGCTGAATTTAGAACAACTCTAACCAGCCAATGTGATTAGTTTAAGTGGTATTTACTGATTGGATTGATAAGTTGATCTTATGATGAACTTAACATTAAAACAGCTTCGATATTTTGAAGCATTAATCCAACACAAACACTTCGGCCATGCGGCTGATGCCAGCGGGATATCGCAACCCGCCTTGTCGATGCAAATCAAGGAGCTGGAAGAAAGCCTTGGTGTGCCCCTGTTTGAACGCGCCGCCCGTCACGTCAGTCTGACGCGCTTTGGTGAAGATCTTGCACCGCGTGTGCGCGATATTTTGCGCAGCGTTGGCGAGGTTGAGGACATGGCCCGCCTAGCACAGCATACCATGTCGGGGCGCTTGCGCATCGGCGTGATCCCCACGATTGCGCCCTACCTTTTGCCCAAATTCATTGGTCATTTGAAACAGGAACACCCGACATTAGATGTTCACATCCGTGAAACACTGACCCCGCGCCTGATCGCGGAACTTGCCGAAGGAAAAATCGACACCGCCATCGTTGCCCTACCTGTATCCGAGCCCGCGTTTGAAGAGGTGACGATCTTTGAAGAAGATTTTGTGCTGGTGCGCCCCGAAAGCGATGCAGCGCGCCCTGTACCAAGTGCGGCGGACCTTCAAACTATGCAGCTTTTGCTACTTGAGGAAGGCCATTGCTTTCGGGATCAAGCCCTGTCGTTCTGCAACATCAGGTCAGCCATACCGCGCGAGGGGTTGGATGGATCATCTCTGACAACACTGGTGCAATTGGTGGCCGCTGGATTGGGCGTGACGTTGATCCCGCAAATGGCGGTTCCGGTTGAGACACGGTCCGCAGCGGTTTCGGTTGCGCAGTTTCCTGCGCCACGTCCAAAACGAAAGATCGGGATGATCTGGCGAAAGACATCCCCTTTGTCCGAGCAGTTTCACCAGATCGCCAAGATCGTGGAAACTGCCGCCGCTGAGCTGCGTTAACCGACTTTATACAACCCGTCTGCTTTGATCTGCTCCAACGTCTCATCCAGAGATTTGATCGCGCGTTCAATAAGAGTGTCGATCTCGGCTTTGGTGATAACCAGCGGTGGCGAAATTACCAAACGGTCCCCGACATGGCGCATCACAAGACCATTTGCAAAGCAACGGGTACGGCATGCAAACCCTACCGTACCTGCGACCGCTGCAAACTTGGCGCGGCTTTCTTTATGCGGCGTCAACGCAATTGATCCCATCATCCCGACGATTTTGGCTTCCCCCACTAACGGATGCGAAGCCAAGGATTCCCATTTCGCTTTCAGGTATGGACCTGTTTCTTGGGCGACGTTTTCGACGATCTTTTCTTCTTCCATGATGCGAAGGTTTTCCATAGCGACCGCGCAGGAAACCGGATGGCCAGAGTAGGTGTAGCCGTGGTTGAAATCCCCACCTTGGGCGACGGTTTCTGCAACCTCGTCGCAGACCATAGACCCGCCAATCGGCGCATAGCCAGACGACAAACCCTTGGCGATGGTCATGATGTGTGGGCGGATGCCGTAGTAATCGGTGCCAAACCAATGGCCTGTACGTCCAAAGCCGCAAATGACCTCATCAGCGATCAACAGAATGCCGTGTTCATCGCAAATGCGCTGAATCTCGGGCCAATATGTTGACGGCGGAACGATAACGCCCCCAGCCCCCTGCACGGGTTCAGCAATAAACGCCGCAACACGGTCCGCTCCCAGCTCATGGATTGCTGCTTCAAGCTGACGGGCGCGTTCTAGGCCGAACTCTTCAGGCGCTTTGTCACCGCCCTCGGACCACCAATCAGGCTGGTCGATGTGATGAATACCTGGAATGACGGGCACGCCTTGGGTTTGCATTTTCGGCATTCCGCCAAGTGAGCCCCCCCCAAGCGTGGAGCCATGATAGGCGTTCTTGCGACTGATGATAATGTTCTTATTCGGCTGGCCTTTGATCGCCCAGTAATGGCGAACAAGACGGATATTGGTATCATTGGCCTCGGACCCAGACCCAGCATAAAACACGTTATTCAAATCGTTCGGCGCGAGCTCAGCAAGCTTAGCGGACAGCGCAATAACAGGCACGTGGCTCGTCTGGAAGAACGTGTTGTAATACGGCAATTCCTTCATCTGGCGCGCGGCAACGTCGGCCAGTTCATAGCGTCCGTAGCCAATATTAACGCACCACAGTCCCGCCATAGCATCCAGAATTTGATGACCGTCGCTGTCGGTCAACATAACACCGTTCGCTGCGGTAATGATGCGTGCGCCGGTTTTGGCCAACGCCGCACCATCCGTGAACGGGTGCATATGATGCGCTGCATCCAGTGTTTGCAATTCTGCCGTCGGCATGTGGTTTGAAATCACGTTCATTGGACTGTCCTATGGATTGGAATTGGCGCGCGAACCGCGCCCTTTCGTCACCCTATTCTCAACTTTAGACAAGTCAATTGGTCGCCTTTGCACACCAACCTATTCGGATGCGTTGATAAACCGCCAAAGGGACGAATGGATTGCTACCCTAACGCATAACCTGCGCCGCGCACCGTGCGCACAGGGTCCGGACCGCCGTTGCTTGTTAGAATCTTGCGCAACCGTCCGATGTGAACATCAACCGTGCGCGTGTCCACGTAGATGTCACGACCCCAAACACGATCCAGCAACAAATCACGGCTCCAGACGCGGCCAGGGTTTTCCATGAACGTTGCAAGCAGGCGGAATTCAGTCGGGCCAAGCTTTAGCTCAGCACTATTGCGGGTTACGCGGTGGGTTTCGCCGTCCAGCGTGATGTCTTCAAACGTCAACACCTGCCCTACGGTACTTGGCCGCACACGGCGCAATTGGGTGCGAACGCGGGCCATCAGTTCGGCAACCGTATAAGGCTTGACGACATAGTCATCCGCACCGGTTTCTAGTCCACGCACCTTGTCGACTTCCTCGGATCGGGCGGACAGCATGATGATCGGGATATTGCGGGTCTCAGACCGCGCCTTAAGCTGCCGGCAGATTTCAATGCCCGACACATGGGGCAACATCCAATCCAACACGATCATATCTGGCGCGTCTTCCTCAACCGACAAAAGCCCCTTCTCACCATCAGCTGCGGTGCTAACGCGGTACCCTTCCGCACTTAGGTTATAGCTAAGAACTTCGCGCTGTGCAGGTTCGTCTTCAATTATGAGGACATGGGGTTGGGACACGGGTTAAAACTCTTCTGCCGCGATTGTGCTGCTCATCTTCGGGCGGTCCTCCTCAGGCATTTCGCCTGTCACCATATATATAACCTGTTCGGCCATATTGGTGACCAGATCGCCCATGCGTTCAACGTTTTTGGCAATGAAATGCATGTGCATACAGGCTGAAATGTTGCGCGGATCTTCCATCATGAACGTCAGGAATTCGCGGAAAAGCGCATTGTACATCTGATCCACGTCAAGATCGCGTTGGCGCACGCTTTCGGCCAGTTCAACATCGTTGCGCACATAAGCATCCAGCGCGTCACCCAGCATGGATTGCACTTCTTTGGACATCCGGCGCAGAGCCGAGTCCGCACCGCTGATCGGCTTTAGGTCGGCGAGAATCGGCGTACGTTTCGCGATGTTCTTGGCGTAATCGCCAACCCGTTCCAGCGACGCGGACAGTTTTAACACGGACAAAAGCGTACGCAGGTCTTTGGAAACGGGGGCCCGCAGCGCAATGGTTCGTGCGGCGGCCTCGTTAATCTGTTCTTCCAGGGCATCAATCGCTTTGTCATCCTTACGCACCACTTCGGCACGCTCGATATCTCGCACCTCAAGCGCCTTTGCGCTCTCTAGGATGGCATGTTCAACCATGCCGCCCATCTTCATGATTAGCGATTGAATTTGTTCAAGATCGCGGTCGTAGGCTGATGAAATATGTTCGTTCATGTCGCTCTCCTTACCCGATCCGGCCAGAGATATAGCTCTCTGTGCGTGGATCTTCGGGGTTGGTGAAAATCTTATCCGTTTCGTCGAATTCGACCAGATTGCCGAGGTGGAAGAAGGCTGTTTTCTGGCTCACACGTGCGGCTTGCTGCATAGAGTGGGTCACGATCACAACGCTAAAGCTTTGGCGCAACTCGTCGATCAGTTCCTCAACTTGGGCCGTTGCGATCGGGTCAAGCGCCGAACAGGGTTCGTCCATCAGCAGAACTTCAGGGGCCGTGGCAATCGCACGCGCAATACACAAACGCTGCTGTTGACCGCCTGATAGTCCAGTCCCAGGTGAGTGCAACCGATCCTTGGCTTCCGTCCAAAGCGCAGCTTTGCGCAGGGATTGCTCGACGATTTCGTCAAGCTCAGCCTTGTTGCGGGCCAGACCGTGGATTTTCGGACCATAAGCCACATTGTCATAGATAGACTTCGGAAACGGGTTTGGTTTTTGAAATACCATCCCCACCTTGGCGCGAAGCTGCACAGGGTCAACGGCGGGATCATAGATGTCTTCGCCATCAAGCAGAATGTCACCCTCTACACGGCAGATATCAATCGTGTCATTCATCCGGTTCAGGCAGCGCAAGAACGTCGACTTGCCGCAGCCAGACGGGCCAATGAACGCTGTCACGGTCTTGTCGTCGATGTCGACATTTACGTCCTTAATGGCGTGGTTGTCGCCATAGTAGACCTGTACGCCTTTGGCTGAGATTTTGTAGTCGGTCATTAGGTCCGTGTCCTTCACGTTCGTATCTGTCACGTTCGTATCTTTCATATCTACCACCGACGCTCGAATTTTTTGCGCAAGAAGATGGCGATGGCGTTCATCAACAACAAGAACACCAGCAGCACGATAATCCCGCCCCATGCTTTTTCATAAAAACCCACGTCAGCACGTGCGGCCCATGTGTAAATTTGCGCGGGCATGGCGGAGTTCGGGTCCAAGAAACCAGATGCAACGCCATCCGGGTACTCGCGGGCAACAAATCCGACCATTCCGATCAACAGCAGCGGTGCGGTTTCACCCAAAGCCTGCGCCAGCCCGATGATCGTGCCCGTCAAGATCCCCGGCATCGCCAGTGGCAGCACGTGGTGTGTCACTGATTGCATCTTGGACGCGCCGATGCCCAGTGCCGCGTCGCGAATGGATGGCGGCACGGACTTCAGGGATGCACGCGTGGAAATGATGATCGTTGGCAATGTCATCAACGTCAGAACCAAGCCCCCGACCAGCGGCGCGGATTGTGGTAAGTGCATGAACTGGATGAACACGGAGAGACCCAAGATACCGAACACGATGGACGGCACCGCCGCGAGGTTAGAAATATTGACCTCAACCAAGTCGGTGAAGCGGTTCTTTGGTGCGAATTCTTCTAGATAGATAGATGCAGCGACACCGATTGGGAGGCTTAGGAAGAGAACAACCAACATCATAAAGAACGAGCCAATCACAGAGGCCCCGATCCCCGCCCCACCTGGGTTATCCACGCCAGAATCTTTGCCAGTCAGGAACGCCCAGTTGAAGCGCCCTGTCATCAAGCCCGCGTCGCGCAGCACGTCCACGATATCGAGGTCAGCTTTCTCAAGGAAGCGGCTGTCGACCAAGGTGTCACGCGTTACACGTCCGCGAAAGTAACCTTCAACCCGTGATGATAGTTGAAGCTGAAATGTGGTCGGCTGGCCAATGTCGTCTGGGTTTTCGCGGTAATGGGTGCGGATGTCGCCACCAACTTTGCCAAGCAAACGTTCCAACGCAGCGGCATCATATTCAACATCAACGCCGTTTGCATCGAGTTGCTCAGAGAAGTTATCGATAAAGATGTCGCGATAAACGGCTGTCTTCAACAGCTGGCTTTCGGCGTCATCAAACTGTTCTTGGCTCAGTGTGACTTCCAACTTCATCACATATTGCGTGAAGGCTGGCAGGCCGGACTTTACGATCGTGAATGTCAGCGCGGCCAAGAAAAGCCCACCAATCGCAATCGCAACGATACCATAGGCACGGAACCGTTTTTCGGCGGCGTTGCGTTTCTTGGTGCGTGGATCTTGCACCTTCAACGATGTGAATTTGGATGTGTCAGTCATCAGTCGTACTGCTCCCGATACTTGCGCACAATATAAAGCGCGAAGACGTTCAAACACAGGGTGATGACAAACAAGGTCATCCCGAGCGCAAAGGCCACCATCGTTTCTGGGCTGTTAAATTCACCGTCTCCGGTCAGCTGGCTGACGATTTTGGCGGTCACTGTTGTCATAGCTTCGAACGGGTTGAGAGACAGGCTGGCCGCAGCCCCTGCCCCAAGAACCACGATCATGGTTTCACCAATGGCCCGCGACGTGGCGAGAAGGATCGCACCGACAATGCCGGGTAAGGCTGCGGGTAGGATCACTTGGCGGATGGTTTCAGATTGCGTCGCACCAAGCCCGTAAGACCCGTCGCGCATCGCTTGCGGTACGGCGTTGATGATGTCGTCAGACAAGGAGGACACGAACGGGATCAACATGATGCCCATGACAGAACCCGCAGTAATCGCAGCAGTTCCGCCTGACATCCAGTTCACACCGAACAGTCCACCGCTGCCAAAGGCGCTGACCAAAAGCGGGCCAACTGTAAGCAGCGCGAACAATCCGTAAACAATCGTTGGGATCCCTGCGAGGATTTCCAACATCGGTTTGGCCACGGCGCGCACACGGTCAGACGCGTATTCCGACAAGTAGATTGCGGAAAACAGGCCTAGCGGAACTGCGACGATCAAGGAGATGATCGAGATAAACATCGTGCCCCAAATCAGCGGCAAGAACCCAAGGTCAGACGCACCGCCACGCCCAGAAAAGCTCGGCTCCCAACGGGTGCCGAAGAAGAAGTCGGCGGCAGGAAACGCGTCAAAGAAATTGATGGTATTAAAAATCAGGCTCAGCACGATGCCGACTGTCGTTAGAACGGCCACCGTCGCGGCACTGAACAGTAGAACCAATACGCCGCGTTCAACGACGTTGCGGGCGCGAAAATCTTTGTGGGTACGCTGCAAGGCAAACACAAAACCGGCAAGCGCCACGGCAAGCACGGCAAAACCGCGCCAGAAGTTTCCGGTCAGCGCCAATGTTCGATAGTGACGTGCGCCGTCCAATGTTTGTTGCGTCACCTCAGAACCAACCGCGACGCCAACATCGCCCAGCAAGTCGCGAACATCTGTGGTCTCAGCGTTAAGCGCCGCGATTTCAGTGTCGGCCAAAACGCCCTCTTGAACGACAACATCCAGACCGTCAGCAACGCGGCGCATATCTTGAATGATAAGCGAGCTAGACGCGCCTTCAGCGATATCCTGTTCCGCAATCAGACCAGCGACAGATTGGTTGATCAAAAGCGGTTGGGCGATCAGCCAAATCGCAAGCAAAATCGAAGACGGCACAAGAACACTAAGTGCAACGTTCTGGCCGTAATATCCCTTGAGGGAGTGGAGCAACCTCTGATCACCATCCGCTGAACCCAGCGCACGACGTGTCCCCAATATGTAGCCAATGACGCAGAGCGCGAGCACCAAGTTGACGGTTAGCAGCAATGACATTTCGGTTGTGCCCCCAAGCAGCAAGCGTGGCCTTTCGGCCCCAAAGTTAGTTCAGGCGGCCCGATGTAGGGCCACCTGAGGTCTCATACGGGCGTTTTAGTTAACGTCCAATGTTTCTTCTGTTTCTACAGTCGCTTGCGTCGCTGCAAGCTCAGGGTCCGATACCAGACCGTACTGCGCAAGTGGGCCATCTGGCCCAGCGATTTCGTCAGCGATGAAGAACTGAGCGAATTCTTTCACACCAGGGATCACACCGATGTGCGCCTGCTTGATGAAGAAGAACAATGGGCGGGATACTGGGTAGTCGCCTGCCGCGATTGTTTCAGTCGTTGGCTCAACGCCACCCATTGTCGCAACTTTGAGGCTGTCTGTGTTGTTCTCGTAGAACGCCAGACCAAATACACCGACACCGTTCGGGTTTGCTTCGATACGGGCCAGTGTTTCTGTGTAGTCACCGTCGATGTCGACGGTGATGCCATTGCCGCGCACTTCGATGCATGCATCTTCAGCGTCGTCTTCGGACATGCCAGATTCCATCATCGCTGCCATTGCGCCTGTTTCTTCACAGCCAACCAGCAGAACTTTGTCCTCGAACACTTCACGTGTGCCGTGCTTTGTACCCGGGATGAAGGCTACGATGTCATCAGCTGGCAGGTCAGCGTTAAAATCAGCCCACTGTGTGTGGGGGTTCGCGACAACTTCGCCGTCTACCAGTACAGTCGCGCCAAGTGCGTTGAAGATGTCAGCAGGTTCAAACGCTGTGTATGCAGGGCCGTCGATCTGGGACGCAAATACAATGCCATCATAACCGATGCGCACTTCGATGATGTCAGTCACACCGTTTTCCAAGCACAGTTCGATGTCACTGTCGCGGATCGGGCGGCTGGAGTTTGCGATGTCGATGGTGTTTTCACCAACACCTTCACAGAACCGCTTAAGGCCAGCGGAAGACCCACCAGATTCAACAACCGGTGTTGGGAAATCTGTGTTGTCGCCGAACGCTTCGGCAACGATAGATGCATATGGAAGCACTGTAGACGAACCAGCGATCTGGACGTTTTCACGCGCTGTTGCGGCAGTTGCTGAGATCGCAGCGATCGCGAGCGTTGAGGCAGTCATTTTGAGAACGGACATTGTAACTCCTACGTTTGTCATCATCTCTCGCCATTCGCGAACCGAAGGGCGTTGAGGCACGTACTAGAAGGTCCTCGCAAAGCTTTTGTGACGGTAATGTAAAAGTAATATGACAGTGTTAAACAACGTTAACCATGTTGGACCCGAGATGTGCTATCAACGGGTAAAACCACTTTAAATTCAGAACCTTCGCCCATAACACTGGAAATGCGCAGCCGCCCTCTGTGACGGTTAATAATGTGCTTTACGATGGCCAATCCAAGCCCGGTTCCCCCGACTTCGCGGCTTCTGTGACTATCCACGCGGTAAAACCGTTCTGTGAGCCGTGCGATGGCATGGCTTGGGATCCCGATTCCATTGTCACGCACCGTGATTTGCACACCATCTTGCATGATGGCGCGTTCATGTTCGGGTGCTGATAGATCAATCGTAACCTCACCGCCCTCAACACCGTATTTGATTGCGTTTTCAATGAGATTGCTGAAAACTTGCCAAAGCTGTTCGCGGTCTGCGACGATTTCGATGTCTGTTTCGGGCAAGTCCGCCAAAAGGGTCACTGTCTTTGCGGCAGCAACAGGCGTTAGGGCCGCAAGGACCTCGTTGATCAGTCTTTGCAAGTGGACTTCGGTGGTGGGACGCAATCGAATATCGCTTTCAACGCGGCTTAGCGACAATAGGTCCTCGACCAAACGATGCATGCGCCCTGCTTCTTGATCCATGATCCCTAGAAAACGCTCAATTGCGGCGGGGTCGTTCTTGGCAGGGCCACGAAGCGTTTCGATGAACCCTTGCAAAGATGTAAGCGGCGTTCGCATTTCATGGCTGACATTGGCGACAAAATCGCGGCGCATGTCCTCGGCCTGCTCAAGCGCTGTGAGGTCTTGGTAAGACAGAACCACTGCTAGACCATCAGAAACTTCGGCGCAGCGCACCGAAACCTCAAACGTGATACCCTGGACGCCGTCATTACCAAGATAGGTCGTCGTGCGCGCTACTTGGTCCTTCAAAGTGGCCTCAACCGCATCCAGCAACGCGGGTTGGCGCAATGCGGTGATATAAGGCATCCCTTCACAGTCCATTCCGACCAATTGCTTGGCCGGTTCGTTAATCCCAATGACCCGTTCATCCTGACCAACCAGAATGATGGGCTGCGGCAGAGCAAGGATCACGGATTTGGCGTCAGACATACTTTATGCTTTTTGGCTTTCGGTGATGGCATTGCTGATCTCTTCAATCAGCAACTTCGGCTCCTCAAGCCCAACCGAGACCCGAAAGAACCCTTCCGACATGCCAAGGTCTGCACGCGCTTCGGGAGACAGTGCGCGGTGGGAAGACGACGCAGGATGGCTGAGGGTTGTTCCCACATCCCCCAAGGTCGGCGCGAACGGCAATTCGGGTGCAGCACGGGTTAATGCATCTGCGGCGGCACGTCCGCCTTCAACTTCAAAGCTAAGCATATTGCCGGGACGATCCCCCAGAATTTGAAGGCCTCGGTTGTGGTCCGGGTGATCCGCGCGACTGGGGTGAATAACGCGTTTCACGCCCTTCACATCGGCCAAAGCCGCAGCCAATTTAATGGCCGTTGCCTCAGCGCGATCATAGCGCAGATCGAAGGTCTGCAAGCCACGTTCAGCCAACCAGCAATCAAACGGGCTTGCCGTCATACCGAAGGTTGTATTGGCGATATAGATTTGCTCCATCAATTCAGGGTCTTTGGCGACCACATAGCCCAGCGTCGCATCCGCGTGGCCTGCAAGCAGTTTGGTGACCGAATGCAAAACGATGTCCGCGCCGTTTTCAAACGGCAGATAGCTGCGCGGCGTGGTGAATGTGTTGTCGACCACCAACAGAATACCGCGCTCATTGGCGATTTTGGCGATGCCAACCATGTCGGCAATCCGGATCGTCGGGTTCGACACCACCTCAACAACCATCATCCGTGTGTTCGGTTTGATCGCCGCCTCAAAGGAGGCCGCGTCAGTTGGATCCGCTAATGTGGTTTCCACACCAAAACGCGGCAAATCCTGCGTCATCATCCGCAAGGTGCGACCATATAACTGATCCGCACCAATGACATGATCGCCAGCTTTCAAGATGCCCAGAAACACCGCAGACACAGCCGCCATGCCAGACCCGTTCACGATACCGCCTGTAACACCTTCCAGCATATCGATCTTTTGCGCCAGAACTGTCGCGTTCGGATGACCTTCACGGGCATAGGTGAATCCGCTGCCGTCCGCATATTGTTGATCAAGCGAACTTGGGTCCGGAGAAGAATAGACGACCGTTGGCTGAAGCGGCGTCGCGACGGGGCGTGACACGCTTGTGGGCCATTCTGGGCGGCGTGATAAGGATTTGGGTGTACCGCTCATGATTGGATCTCTTTCAGGCCATTGCGGAACCGTGCCGCGTTTTGTTGGTAACCAAGTGCGGACAGCGTAAGGCCGTTTATCGCTTTTTCGTCCAATTCGCGCACGATTTTACCAATGCCCATAACAAGCGATCCGTCCGGTATCACTTTGCCTTCGGTAATCAGCGCCCCGGCCCCGATGAGACAGTTTTTGCCGATCACAGCGCCATTCAGCACCGTCGCGCCCATCCCAATCAGGGAATTTTCGCCAATGGTGCACCCGTGCAGTATCGCCTTGTGACCGATGGTGCAATTACTGCCGATTGTCAGCGGAAAACCCATGTCAGTATGAAGGACGCTGTTTTCTTGAACGTTTGATCCTAGGCCGACATGGATCAGCTCGTTGTCGCCGCGCAGAGTGGAGCCAAACCAAACGGACGCCAAATCCGCGATGCTGACATTACCAATCACATGGGTCCCAGGAGCGACCCATGCGCCATCGTGAACTTCCGGTGATACGCCGTCCAATTCGTAAAGCATTGTAATCTCCGCTTATCGGCCCTTCTTCAAACCATCTGTAAACTCGTCATGTAACAATCTTACGTGGTCCGCCAAATCAGGTTGTTGATCCCGTCGCTGGCGTTCACCTTCAACGATGGTGCGCAGCTGCGCTTCCGTTGCGTCCAGATCATCGTTGATCAAAACATAGTCGTAAGACCGCCAATGGCTGATCTCATCCCAGCTTTGCATCATGCGTTTATCGATTGTCTCTTTGTCGTCCTGCCCACGTGATTCCAATCGGCGGCGCAGTTCCGTGATTGAGGGTGGCAGAAAGAAAACGCTCAGAACGTGCTGGCCAAGCGACGAGTCCTTGATTTGTTCAGCACCTTGCCAATCCACATCAAACAACACGTCACACCCCGCATCGATCGACGCTTTAACGGGACCCTTTGGTGATCCATAAAAGTTCCCGAACACATGGGCGTGCTCAAGCATTTCGCCATCCGCAACGAGGTGGCGGAATTCATCTTCCGTGCGGAAATGGTAGTCCTGCCCATCTATTTCACCATCACGTGGATTTCGCGTCGTGGCGGACACAGAAAATTCGATCGTCGGATCCCACGCGCGTAACCGTTTGGAATGGGTGGATTTTCCAGCGCCGGACGGCGAAGACAGAATAATCAGAAGGCCTCGGCGTTGCATCATATCACTCCACGTTTTGTACTTGTTCGCGCATTTGGTCGATGACCGCCTTCAGTGCAAGGCCGATCTGGGTCAGCGCGACATCTTGCGCCTTGGAACATAGCGTATTGGCCTCGCGGTTAAATTCCTGTGTCAGAAAGTCGAGCTTGCGACCAACCGGACTGCCCTGTGCCAGCAAATCGCGCGCCGCTTTGACATGTGCGCCTAGGCGATCGATTTCTTCGGTGATGTCGGACTTCACGGCGAGCAGCGCCAGCTCTTGTGCGACGCGGTCAGGATCAGCGCCCGTCGCGCTATCCATCACCCGTGCAAGCGCATCGGCCAGTTGTGTTTTGACAGCTTCAGTACGATCCTTAGCGGCGCCCACAGACTGCATCGTCAGCTCTTCGATTTGGTCAACTTGTTCCGTTAACACGCTAAGCAACGCCGCGCCTTCGGCCTCACGCATATCTTTCAAAGCACCAAGCGCCACGTGCAGGTCTGCCGTGAGCGGCTCCAACA
>CALBVZ010000071.1 GCA_937969445.1 uncultured Octadecabacter sp.
ATAACTGCACCAGCACCGGCGGTCGCGTAATAAATAAAATCGCGTCGCGTTGCTTGATGTTCTGCTGCGTTTGACACCTGTTCCATCTCCGAATTCTGGGGCAATTGCCCGTCAAATACGACGAAAGCCCCTCAAAAGGGACATTCATTCCGTTTGGTTCTTAGCGACCAACACTGCGTAGGTCCAGCAAGATTCAAGCGCAGTTCGTCGCATGCGGCGATTGGCCCTTAGGCGGGTTTTGTCGCCTGCATCGAGTCGCGGTTCTCAAATTCGGCCTGCCAGTTGGCTAATGCCTCGTTGCCGTGCCGCCAATTGCGGGCGTCATGGCGCAAATCAACGTAGGAAAGCGCGCAGGAAACTGCGATTTGGGCCATATTGAGGGGGCCGTTTAGGTGACTCATCCAACGGCTGTTGATTGCGGCGATAGCGCGGGCGGCCTTGCTCCACTGGGCTTCTGTCCAGTCTGGCGCGTCTTCGCGGTAACGTTCGCCGTAGATCATGCCGACGGTCACAACCATGATCTCGTCTGCTGTCGCCTCGAGGGTCAGGATTTCGTAAAGGCGTGCTGTCGGATAAAGGCCTGAATCGGCCATGCCGTCCAAATAACGTGTAATCACGCGGCTATCGTAAATTGCAGGGCCATCTTCGCGGATGAGGGTCGGAATTTTTCCCAAGGGATTCGCGGCAACGAGTTCTTGCGCGGATTCGAATGGCGAGGATGAAACCTGAATTTCTTCGACGCGGTCGATGAGACCTGTTTCGCGCAATAACACGCGGGCTTTGCGGGCAAACGGGGAGGGTGGGGACATGATGAGTTTCATGTGTTGTCCTTTCAGTCGTCGTTGGGTGGGTTGCGCATAAGGTCGGCAAGGGCATTCGTTTCTATGCCGATGCCACTTTGCGCCATTTCATCAGCGGCGCGCAGGCGCACTTCATCGGGTTTGTTCTGGTTTAGTTTAAAGGTGCTTTGAATGTCTGTGACGGTCAAACGGCACGGCACAATCTGACGCATCATTTTGTCGAGAACATCTGGTGTCATCTTTTGTGTGCTCCAAGCGGGCTTTGGCAATTGGTTTTCGAACAGCGCCGATTGCCGATCCAACACATCGCGGATCATGTCTTGGTCGAGCTTTTCCAATGTGCCCTGGATGTGGACCGAGACGTAGTTCCATGTCGGCACTTGGTCATCCGCGCCGTACCAATCCGGTGAAACATACCCATCGGGACCAGTGATCGCGAGTAAAACTGTCAGAGGTTCGGACAATGCCCGCGCGATTGGGTTGGAACGCACGAGATGCAAATCAAGCGTGGTCGCATCGTCAGACAGCAAGACTGGAACATGGGAGGCCAACAACCCACCCGGCCCCATTGTCGTGATCTGACCAAAGGAGCGTTCGCGCACAAACGCAATCGCGCGGTCTTCTGGTGTTCTGCGGTAGGTCGGGTTCGGGTGCATGGTGCAGTTCCTTTGTTAGGGGAACAGGATCACGTCATCCCCCAATTTCCAAGGGGTGTATTTAGTCATGATCGACGTAAAGCGATCGGAGCCTTTGAACGCGGCCAGCCAACTTTGCGCGTGGGTGAATGGCTGTGCATCCCACCAATCTAGATCCGTATGTGCGAACTGACGCACGAACGGCAAAATTGCGAGATCCGCAAGTGACGGTTCATTCCCAAACAACCAAGGTTTGCCGTTAAGCTGAGTGTCGAGTTTCGAAATGAACGAAGCGGCTGTCGCGCGGCTTTCGGCAGGGTCGAGGTCCGGATGTCGTACAGCGTATTTGGTTTGATCCAATGCGGTCTTAAACGGGCCGTCCGCTTCTTCGATTAGCGCGTAGGCTGCTTCGGTCATCGGCGTAAGGAGGTTCTCTGGGTCGGATTTTTCTAGCGCCCAGCGCATGACGTCATAGGATTCTTCAACGACAGAATCTGTTACGAGGACCGGCACCGTGCCTTTCGGGGATGCCTCAAGAAACTGCGGGGCCTTTTCTCGCAAAAGAATTTCGCGCAGCTCAACCGTAAGGCCGCTGGACGCAATCGCGAGGCGGGCACGCATGGCGTAGGGGCAGCGGCGAAAGGAGTAGAGGATTGGATAGGTCATGCTGTCAGCTGATCGCCGCGCGCGCCCGTGATCTGCACGGTGACGATCTGGGATTCGGGCTGGTCTGTATCAAATGCCACCTCGGTGAATTGCTCGGTGCGACCCATGCGGGGATTTTCCATCAGGATGTGATGTGTCTTGCCGATTTGGTGCGCGAGATGTTTAGCGACGGCTTGATCGCCCGCCGCGCGCAGGCGGGCGGCGCGGGCTTTGATGACTTTTCCGTTCACTGCGGGCATCCGCGCGGCGGGGGTGCCTTGGCGCGGCGAATAGGGGAAGACATGTAGCCATGTTAGCGCGCAGTCATCCACAAGCTTAAGCGAGTTTTCAAAGTGCGCTTCGGTTTCGGTTGGGAAACCGGCGATGATGTCAGCACCAAAGGTCATATCGGGGCGCAGTTTGCGGGCGTCTTCGGAAAACTTAATCGCATCGTCGCGCAGGTGGCGACGTTTCATGCGTTTGAGGATGAGATCGTCGCCGTGTTGCAGAGACAGGTGCAGGTGCGGCATGAGGCGCGGTTCGGTAGCGATGGCCTGCATCAGGTTTTCATCGACCTCGATCGAATCGATCGAACTGATCCGTAGGCGCGGCAAATCCGGCACCAGTTTTAGAATACGCATGACGAGATCACCAAGCTTGGGTTCTGCCGGTAGGTCCGCGCCCCAAGACGTGAGGTCAACGCCCGTCAGCACGACCTCATTATAGCCTTTGCCGACGAGCCGTTTGATCTGTTCAACAACAACGCCCGCTGGAACGGAACGTGAATTGCCGCGGCCATAGGGGATAATGCAAAATGTGCAGCGGTGATCGCAGCCGTTTTGAACCTGTACATAAGCACGCGATCGGGTGCCGAAGCCGTCAATCAAATGCCCAGCGGTTTCAGTAACAGACATGATGTCGTCGACTTGCACCGGTTCGGTTTGTCCGATCAGGTCAGGCGCCATACGAGCCCATGTTTCGGGCTGCATTTTCTCGGTGTTACCGATGACCTTGCTGACCTCGGGCATTGCCACGAAAGTTTCTGGTTCGGTCTGCGCGGCACAGCCAGTTACGATCAGCGTCGCATCTGGGTTTTCGCGGCGTAGTTTGCGGATTTCTTTCTTGGCTTTGCGCACGGCCTCTGCAGTGACGGCGCAGGTATTCACGACAACAGCGTTCTGCACGCCTGCCGCACCCGCTAGCTCTTTCATCGCTTCGGTTTCATAGGCGTTCAGACGGCAGCCGAGGGTGGTGAACTTCGGCGCGGTCATAGGTGCCAAATACCGTCAAAGACATGAGCGGTGGGCCCTGTCATCCAAACGCCATCGTCGCGCCAATCGATGTGGATCGTACCACCATCAAGATCGATGCGGACGGATTTACCTGTCAGCCCTTTTCGGTGTGCAGCGACAGCTGTTGCGCAAGATGACGATCCAGACGCCAACGTCACGCCAACGCCGCGTTCCCAAACACGCATGCGCAAGTGATCGGGGCCAATGACATGGGCGAACTGCACATTGGTGCGTTCAGGGTAAAGTGGGTGATGTTCCATTTCAGCGCCGCGCGCCTCAAGGTCGATTGCATCCGCGTCTTCAACGAAAAATGTGCAATGGGGGTTGCCCATACCGGTTGCCAATGGCGCACCG
>CALBVZ010000072.1 GCA_937969445.1 uncultured Octadecabacter sp.
AATGGGTAAAACCGTTCTTATCGCCACCCATGACCTTAGCCTTATCCGCACAGCGAAATCGCAGGTTTCGGCGCGGGTCTTGCGTTTGAAAGACCGCAAGCTGCAATTGGCGGGGGCCGACCTATGAGCGATGTTCCTCGCCGTATCATGGATTTTATCGCGGGCGACCCACAGGCCGACCGTGCTGTCCCACCCACCGGTTTCACCGCACGTCTGACTTTCCTATCAGCCGCGGCGATGGCGTTTTTGGCGGTCTTCGCCTTGGCGCTTTCCTTGGCCACAGGCCGATTGGCGGACCGTTGGTCTGCCGAATTGGCCAAAACGTCGACGCTTCGCATTTCTGCGCCATCGGGACAGATGGCGGCACAAACGACAGCCGCGCTTGCGGTTCTTGAAACCACCCCCGGTGTGGCCGAAGCCCGCGCATTGGATGCGGATGAACAGCGCGCGCTTTTGGCGCCTTGGTTTGGGCCGGACTTGCCGGTTGAAACGCTGCCGGTGCCGCAGCTGATTGAAATCGTCGAAGACGCCGATGGATACGACGCCGCAGGTTTGCGTGCACGGCTTCAGGCTGAAGTGCCTGGTGCGGTCCTTGACGATCATGGCCGCTGGCGCGAACCCTTGGTCGAAGCCGCGTCACGCCTGCGCCTGCTTGGCTTTGTGTCGATGGTGCTGATTGCCGGCGCGACCGCCGCAATGATCACGTTAGCCGCAAACGCCGCGCTGGCCGCAAATGCGCAAGTTATCCGCGTGATGCGCCTTGTTGGGGCGCAAGATATCTACATAGCCCGCGCCTTTGTGCGCCGCTTTACCCTTCGCGCGTTGATCGGTGCCGCGGTGGGCACGTTTGTCGGTACGCTTGCGGTGATGTTGTTGCCCAGTGCTGATGCGGCCGGCGGCTTTCTGACGGGCCTTGGTTTTCAGGGCTGGCATTGGCTTTGGCCGCTGGTCATTCCCATTCTTGCAGCACTCGTGGCCTTTGTCGCGACTCGCCAAGCCGCCTTGCGCACATTGAAGGAACAATCATGAGCTACGCAATCCAATGGGTTCGGTCCCTGATTTTCATCGTCATAATGTACTTCATGCTGCTCCCTTGGGGCATTGTGTTTGCAATTCCGGCGATCATTTCGCGCAAATATGCCTATCTATGCTGCCGGTCATATTGTTGGTTCATCACATGGCTCGCAGGGTGGCTCATTGGCCTAAAATGCGACGTGCGCGGCACGCCCCCACAGGATGAGGTCCTGATTGCAGCCAAGCACCAGTCGTTCCTTGATGTGTTGATGATCTATGGGGGCATCCCGGCTGGCCGCTTCATCATGAAAGACATCCTCAAATACGCGCCCATCGTTGGCCAATTCGGCCTGCGTGTTGGCTGCATTCCCGTCAAACGCGGTAAACGCGGTGCGGCGATCAAAAAGATGATTGCGGATGTTTCTGCAGGGCGCTTGTTCCCTGGTCAGTTGATCATCTACAGCCAAGGCACCCGTATCGCGCCAGGCGTCAAAGCCCCATACAAAATTGGCACAGGGGTTCTGTATAAGGAACTCGGCCAAGACTGCGTCCCAGTTGCCACCAACGTTGGGGTGTTCTGGCCCAAGCGTGGTATTTACCGCAAACCAGGTGTGGCTGTGGTTGAATTCCTACCGCGTATCCCAGCGGGTTTGGAAACGACTGAGTTCATGAAAATCCTAGAACAAACCGTTGAGGGCCGTTCTAACGAGCTGATGCGAGAGGCCGGTTTTACCGCGATTGAAGAATGAAAACAGTTGATACCATCGACGCGCTTGAAGCGCTTTATGACGCAGCCGTTCCTGCATCACTGACCAAAGTCGTCACGCGCATTACGCCGCATTACGCCACATGGATTAACACCGCACGGTTTTGCGTGCTGACAACTGTTGGCCCAGAAGGATCAGACGGCAGTCCACGCGGTGACGTTGGCCCCGTGGTGCGCTTGGTGGATGATAAAACCCTCTGGCTTCCCGATTGGCGCGGTAACAACCGCATCGATTCCTTACGTAATATCGTACGAGACGGGCGTGTAAGCCTGATGTTCATGGTGCCGGGTTCATCTAACGTGATCCGCGTGAACGGCACAGCGGTTTTGTCTGATGATCCAGACGTCACGCACAGCTTTGAGCAAAACAACAAACACCCCAAGTCTGTCATCGTCATAACCGTGGGTGAGGCATATTTTCAGTGTGCCAAAGCAATCATGCGATCTGAACTTTGGACGGGCGATCCCGTGACGGACCTGCCAACTGCGGGGCAATTGATCAAAGAACAACAAGCCGAATTTGATGCGCAGGGCTATGACGATGGCTACGCCGAATACGCCAAAGGACGCATGTGGTAATGAAGTTAGCTGGGTTTTTAGTGGGCGCAGGCGTTGCTGGCCTTGGGGTCTATGCATTTAACGTGCTGACCACCGTCACGGGTGATGATCTCCTCAGCATGTACTTGTCCGACCATTGCTTGCCTTACGTGCAAACGGGCGAGACCCCTTTCACTGACATTGGCCGCACCCCTGGGGTTTATGACGACGTGCAGGTTTCAGAAAATCTGGGAAACACTGGCGCTGCCATTCTCGAAAACAACCGTTTTGTCGCGGAATGGGGCGAAGCCGAAAACCCTAATGACGCGACCAGCCAACTGCGGGTCTGTATCGTCAAAGTCAGCTATACCGAAAACTCGGTTGAAGGTTTTGTCGTGGAACCGGATGGTTTCGTCGCGCGCTATACAGACGTTATTGCGGCCGCCGAAGCCTTGGTTCCCGAGGTTGATGTCCTCACGGATGGTCCTCGAACGATTGGCTGGTACAGCGCGGACCGCGATCCATTCGAAGGGCTACGTGTTGTTATGGTCGCTCGCCCCGCGCGCGTATCATCGGTCATGGTCGTCGGCGACGCGAATTAACTCAGCGGGCAATCCGCAACGTCCACATCAACCACGATAAACGTTTGCGGCCCAAACTCTTGGCCCGCCATATCGACGTACAGTTTCGAGCCTTCAACAAAAATCGCGTCATCGGCCAGCTCAACGGTCGAGTTCTCAAGGTCCTGTCCCGCGCCATTGAACAGCACGCAATCGGTCAGGAAATCCAAAACATAGCCGTTAAACTCGGGTTCTGGGAAAACGCCACCAACCGTGTCCGGATAGGTCACGATGATTTTTTGGTCACGGATATCGATGATTGCCGGAACAATGTCCCAACCGTTTTGCTGACCTTCTGGCCCCAGCCCATATTCGACGCTGTTCGTTACGACAGCAGGGTGGCGCTCACCGACGTAAATCGGGACCTCGTTTTCGTCGTACGCCAGCACACCAAACGTCACCGTGCGGTCCATCAATCCACCCGCCGACGCCACCTGCGCCGACAAGATCAAAGCGATGGAAGTGCGGATCAAGCGGCAAGTCCCTTTTGTCCAAGGTCGAGGTACTTTTGGCGACGCGACTGGCGCAGTGCCTCCGGGCTTTTACCCTCCAGCTCGTTCAGCATTGAAATCAGCGCGGCACCAACACCGTCAATCGCTGCCGTCTTGTGGCGATGCGCGCCACCTGTCGGCTCGTCAATGATGCGGTCACACACACCAAGCTCTTTCAGGTTCTGCGCGGTCAACCGCAACGCTTCCGCCGCTTCGCGCATCTTCTCGGCGTCTTTCCAAAGGATCGACGCACAGCCTTCAGGCGAGATTACGGAATAAACCGAATGTTGCAGCATCGCGACGCGGTTCGCGGTGGCAAAGGCCACAGCGCCACCAGACCCACCTTCACCGATGATCACACTCACGAGTGGAACAGTCAGTTGCAGACATTTTTGGGTAGACCGCGCGATCGCTTCGGATTGGCCACGTTCTTCAGCACCTTTGCCCGGATATGCACCCGGGGTGTCGACCAGCGTGATAACAGGCAGGCCAAATCGTTCTGCCATATCCATCAGGCGGATCGCCTTACGATACCCTTCAGGGCGGGCCATGCCGAAATTACGTTCAATGCGGGATTTTGTATCGTTGCCCTTTTCATGGCCGATCACCATCACAGGACGGCCATCCAAACGGGCCAAACCACCCATGACCGCGTGATCATCGGCAAAATTCCGGTCACCCGCCAGTGGCGTGTATTCGGTAAACAGCGCCTCAATGTAGTCCTTGCAATGTGGACGGTCTGCATGACGCGCGATCTGACATTTGCGCCACGGCGTCAGGTCTTTGTAGAGGCTGACCAGTAAATCCGCCGCCTTCTTATCCAGTGCCTGCGCCTCGGCCTCGACGTCCATATCTTCGTTCATCCGGGCCATCGCCCGCAGCTCAGCAGCTTTGCCTTCAATCTCGGCAAGCGGCTTTTCGAAGTCGAGGTAGTTTGTCATGCGAAACGCTCCATAAATACGTAGCCCCGATATAAGGTCGCAGGGCGGTGTAATGCAACTCGGCATGCTTAGCGCCACGGTAATCAGCCAATTCGTAGAATTTGGGTGGACTCTTCACAAGCAACCTAGGCGGTCCAAAAGGCTAGCGAATGAACGCTTTTATGGGGTCAGAGCTCTTTCTTCATATCTAAACGCTTCGTCCCGCAAAGCGGCCCTAGGCAGGACCTGCTCTCAGACATCAGCATGCTGTTCGCAGACCCGCGCCCAATCTGTAGAATGCGGTGCAATTGTAAAAGGTTAACGCCAAAAGTATGCCGTTTGAGCCATACAGTTTGTGTACGGGATGTGTACAGGTTGTGTACGCAGGCCTCGCGGGAAAATCTTGCAAATGTTAAGAACAGGTGACCTTTGTCTTAACCCGCGATCATTTCTGATTGTTTTACAATAACTTCCGCCTGTTTGATGCTGGCAATATCCACCAGACGCCCTTTGTAAACAGTCGCGCCTTCGCCCCGTGCAGTGGCCTCTGCCATCGCCGCAAGGATTTCGCGGGCTTCGGTCACGGCTTCCTCGGACGGGGTGAACACTTCGTTTGCCAGTGCGATTTGTTTTGGGTGGATGGCCCACTTGCCAACCATGCCCAGCGTTGCGCTGCGTCGCGCCTGTGCGCGGTAGCCTTCGTCGTCCGAGAAGTCCCCGAACGGGCCATCAACAGGCAAAACACCATGCGTACGACAAGCTGCAACAATCGCGGTTTGCGCCCAGTGCCACGGGTCAGAGTAGTGACGGTTCTCGCCGTGCAGCATGTAATAGTTTTCCTGTGTGCCGCCGATGCCTGTCGTTTGCATGCCCATTGAGGCCGCGAAATCTGCTGCACCAAGGCTCATCGCTTGCATGCGTGGAGACGCGGCGGCGATCTCTTCTACGTGGGCGATGCCCGCGGCGGATTCGATAATGACTTCAAAACCAATAGGTTTTGTGCGCCCTTTAGCGGTTTCGATCGCTGTGACCAGCGCGTCGACGGCGTAAATATCAGCCGCGCAGCCAACCTTTGGGATCATGATGATGTCCAGACGGTCGCCCGCTTGTTCCAGCACATCAACGACATCACGATACCAATAGGGCGTGTCCAATCCGTTGATGCGTACGGACAGGGTCTTATTGCCCCAATCGATCGTGTTGATCGCCTCAATCACGTTTGCACGCGCGGTGTCTTTGTCAGACGGGCTTACGGAATCCTCAAGGTCGAGGTTGATAACGTCAGCCGCACTTGCTGCCATTTTTGGATGCAGTTTGGTGTTCGACCCCGGCCCAAACAACTGACAACGGTTCGGGCGGGCGACTGGTGTGGGCTGCAGGCGAAAAGACATGGGGAATCCTCGGGGTAATGAAATTACGTATTCTCTGCCCTGAGGGGTAGATTATTGCGCACAATGCTGCAAGCGCGAATTCGCGACTGCAGAAAGTTAGGTGTAGGAGATTTTTGCGTATTAGTGTGATAACATGCAATAATTCACCTAAGTTTTTGCAAAACGCTGCCGATTGGGAACGATATCCCGCCGAACCTGCCCCACATTGCGCAAAACCCAAGGAGGCTGCTATGATTCCCACACCTTATCTATTGTTCCTCGGCGACGCGCCGGACCAACTTGCTGCAAAAGTTGCGCAAGGCATCCAAGATTGGCGTCCCGAAAATGCGGTCGGCCAATTTCGACTTTCAAGCTGCGGCGCAAGTGTCGGGATCGATGATCTGACATTGCAAGAAGCATGGGATGCCGGGGCGCGGACGTTGGTTGTTGGAGTCGCGAACCGTGGGGGTGTGATTGCTCAGACGTGGAAAGATGTTCTGATTGAAGCGCTGGAAATGGGCTTTGATTTGGCGTCAGGCCTGCACAATCTTTTGAAAGACGAGGATGACTTAGTTGCCGCTGCGGATGCGGCTGGTCGTTCACTTCATGATGTGCGGATTCCATCGGTGACCTATCCGATTGCTTCCGGCGTGAAGCGCACCGGTAAGCGCTGCTTGGCAGTTGGGACAGATTGTTCTGTTGGCAAGATGTACACTGGCCTCGCGATGGATGCGGAAATGCGCAAGCGCGGCATGAAATCCACGTTCCGCCCAACGGGCCAGACAGGCATTTTGATTACCGGTGGCGGCGTGCCTTTGGATGCAGTTGTTGCCGATTTCATGGCGGGTGCTGTTGAATACCTGACACCGGACAATGACGCGGATCATTGGGACCATATTGAAGGGCAGGGTAGCCTGTTTCATGCTTCATATTCAGGTGTGACAATGGCGTTGGTGCACGGTGGTCAGCCGGACGCGCTTGTGCTGGCGCATGAGCCGACACGAACGCATATGCGCGGATTGCCGGATTACAATTTGCCGTCCCTTGAGGCATTGCGCGATACGGCGTTGCTTTTGGCGCGCGTTGTAAACCCCGACTGCCAAGTTGTTGGGGTATCTGTGAACACCCAGCACTTGACCGAGACTGAGGCAAACGAATGTCTCGCGGAAATCGAAGGCCGAATGGGCTTGCCGACAGTTGACCCGTTCCGTCACGGTGCAGGACGTCTGGTGGATGCGCTTCAAGCGCTTTAGTCTGATCAAGATCAATCACCTGATTGAGTATTTTTGAGCCAAAGAAGCGAAAGAGTTGCGCATGAGTATCACCGTTACGCAGGACGTCTTTAAGCTCGCGGAGGTTTTTACAATCTCGCGTGGGTCCCGCACAGAAGCGAAAGTTTTGACGGTGAAGGTGTTACGTGGGGGCATTACTGGCTGGGGCGAATGTGTTCCCTATGCGCGGTATGACGAAACCTTAGATAGCGTGACCGAGCAGATTGCAGCGCTGCCTGAGGGCGTGAATCGTGCAGACCTTTACGATTTGCTTGATCCAGGGGCGGCGCGAAACGCTGTCGATTGCGCCCTGTGGGATCTGGAAGCAAAGGCGGCAGGGAAACCTGTTTGGGAATTGGCGGGTGTCGCTGCGCCGAAGTCTTGCATCACCGCATTTACGCTTTCGCTTGATACGCCTGAAAACATGCGTGCGTCTGCAGCAAAGCACGCGCATCGCCCTTTGTTAAAAATTAAACTGGGCACGCCCGATGATATGGCGCGACTTGAGGCCGTACGGGCAGGGGCGCCGAAAAGTAAGATTATTGTGGATGCAAACGAGGGGTGGTCCGCGGAGGTTTATTCAGACCTTGCGCCGCACTTGATCCGCCTTGGTGTCAGCATGGTTGAACAACCTATGCCAGCAGGTCAGGACGAAATGCTTGCTGAAATCGAACGTCCGCTGCCTGTGTGTGCGGATGAGAGCTGCCATGACCGTGCGTCTTTGCCTGACCTTAAAGGTAAATATGACATGGTGAACATCAAGCTTGATAAAACAGGCGGCCTCACGGAGGCGCTTGCATTGAACACAGCTGCGCGTGCGGAGGGGTATCAAGTGATGGTAGGCTGTATGGTCGGATCATCCCTTGCCATGGCGCCTGCGACGATTGTTGCACAAGGTGCCGAGGTTGTAGACCTTGACGGGCCGCTGCTATTGGCCGAAGACCGCGACAACGCATTAAAATTTGACGAAGACGGCGTGCATCCACCCGTCGCAGCACTCTGGGGATAACGATATGAGCCGTACAGTTTACCTAAATGGGGACTACCTGCCCGAAGAAGACGCAAAGATTTCAATCTTTGATCGTTCGTTTTTGATGGCAGATGGCGTCTATGAGGTTACCTCGGTTCTGGACGGCAAGTTGATTGATTTTGCGGGCCACGCAAAGCGCCTTGAGCGTTCGCTGAATGAGCTGGGCATGCAAAAGCCGGAAGCCTTTGACGACCTGCTGGAAATTCACCGTGAATTGGTGCGTGTGAACGAGATTGATGAAGGCATGATCTATTTGCAGGTCAGCCGTGGCAGCGCTGGCGACCGCGATTTCGCTTACCCAGGTGACGACGTGAAGCCGACTTTGGTTTTGTTTACACAGTCCAAGCCAGGCCTAGCTGACAACCCCGCTGCCAAAGTTGGCATCAAAGTCATTTCGATCGACGATCAGCGCTGGGCTCGCCGTGATATCAAGACGACCCAACTGCTGTACCCGTCCATGGGTAAGATGATGGCGAAAGCCGCTGGGTGTGATGATGCGTGGATGGTTGAAGACGGAAACGTCACCGAGGGCACGTCCAATAACGCCTATATCGTCAAAGGTGATACAATCATCACGCGCCACTTGGGAACCGAAATCCTGCACGGGATAACGCGCGCAGCGGTTCTTCGGTTTGCAAAAGAAGCGCAGATGAAGGTCGAAGAGCGCAGCTTTAGCATTGAAGAAGCACAAGGCGCAGATGAGGCGTTTATTACGTCTGCTTCCACGTTCGTGATGCCTGTAGTCGAAGTCGATGGGGTTGCGATTGGCACTGGAAAGCCAGGAAATATTGCAGCTCGTTTGCGTGAAATCTACCTCGATGAAAGCCGCAAAGCAGCAATCTAATCCCCCAATGAGTTAGGATTGGCATTTCTCCCCGTTGCTTTTGTCCCAAAACTTGCCACTGTGTGGTTAATTGGACGGAGGCGAATGTGCGCAAGCTAGTTGGATGGACGGTATTAGTCGCGGGTGTTGGTGGTTTGGGTTATGTGGCCACGACGAACCATGCTGTAAGAATGGAAGACGTAATCACTGAACGTGCCGGTGGAATTTCCGGAGCGGCAGAATTGCCGGTGGATGTTCAAGTGTCCGGTCGGGATGTCACGGCATCAGGCCTTGCGATGGATCAAGCGGCGCTTGATCAATTGCGGGACGAGTACTCCGAAATCGAAGGTGTGCGTGTGGTAAATGTCGACGCTGTCGAACTTTTGCCTGTTGCAGACCCGTTCGAAATTCAAATTTCAAAGGCAGACGATGGTGCGATGACCGCAGAAGGCGTTGTTCCATCTTATGTGGCGCAGGCTCAGTTGGGTGATGTCGCCGCTGATCTGCCGCTTGCCGCAGGTGCACCGGACGGATGGGCGCAGCTTGCGGCCTCGGGTCAGGCGGCGCTTGGCCCTCTCAATTCGGGTCAGATGACACTTTCGGGTACCAATCTTTCGCTTTCTGGTGTGGCGAACAGCCCTGCGGAGTTTGCAGCTGCTAATGCCGCATTGGGCTCCGTGGCGGATGGTTACACATCCGATGTTCAAATTGATGTTCTGGATGACGGGACACCGTTGCGTTTGAATCTTGCCGTTGCAGATGGTGCCGTAACCGGCAGCGCGAAGCTGCCTATAGAACTAGACGGCGACGTTGCGTTTGCGGGATTTGACGCAATGCAATCACCGCTGACTTCTGCGGACGCTGATTGGCCGGATGCCGCCCGTACTGTTGTGCAAGCGACAGGATCGTTGATTGATGGTGAGGTGTCCCTAGAGGGGACATCGTTGATGGTGCGTGGCCAAGCCAGCCCTGAGGGAATAGCTGCTGCTGAAGCGGCCCTAGCGGGTCTTCCTGCGACTTATTCCCAAGACGTAAACATCGAACTTTGGGATGATGGCGAGCCATTGCAGGTTTCTGTTGCATGGGATGGCTCAACCGCAACTGCAGACGGAAAACTTCCTGCAGACTTTACGCTATCCGGCCCCGCTGATGTTGCAGTTGATCCAACTGGGACGACAAGTTTCCGCTCTGACGTGGATGGTGCATTTACAGCGAACGCGAACGCCGGTGTTGCTGCTTTGGGGTCTTTGAATGAAGGCACTTTGGTTGCGACAGCTGATACAATCACGCTGACAGGCACTGCGACATCACCACAAGTGAATGCAGCGCTTGATGCGGCGTTGGAAAATGCAGCGCCTGATACACAGATCACCCGCGAGTTTACCTACCTTGATGACGGTTCGCCGGCGGCTTGGGTGCTTGATTATAACGCCGCAACTGGCGCGACAATCGAAGGTCGCCTGCCAACAACGCTTGAGGCTGGCGATCTGTCTGATGCGCTGGGCGTTTCAAATCTAGCAGGCACAACAGGTGTCGCCCTAGAGGACGACACTGCAGGCCCAGCCGTTGAAATGTTGACGGTCACATCCGAATATTTGCCTGAAATCGAAACGCTGAAGCTGTCACGTGACGGGGGCGGTACCGAGCTTGATGTGGTTATGGCGCCTGGCATCGACGTTGATCTGGTCGCTGCGGATTTGTCCGAACGCCTGCCATCTGACGTGGCCTTTACAATCAGCGCAACAGAAAACCTCCCAGAACAGGGCGCTTATCGTGTCAACAATGCAACGGGACAGGGTGAAGTTTACCTCAACGGATATTGGATCCCTGATTTGAACTTCGAAACCTCTGTTGCTGGCTGCGCCGAGCAGACAGCGCTACAGATGGCGGACGGTGGCATCAACTTCTTGTCCGGCTCTGCCAGATTGGATGCTGCATCGGCCCGCGTGATCAATGCTTTGGCCGCGATCGCTGTGCCATGTGTGGAAGCCGATCTTGAACTCGAAGTCGCCGGCCATACGGATGCGCAAGGCGATGCAGATCAGAACCAAATCCTTAGCCAAGACCGTGCCGCCACTGTGCGCTCAGCCTTGATTGCTCGGGGCGTGCCTGAACGTGCGATCACATCGATCGGGTTTGGTGAAACGCAACCAATCGCAGATAATGAAACGCCCGAAGGGCGCGCTGAAAACCGTCGGACCGAAATCGAATGGTTCGAACGTGGCGCCCTGCGCAACCCATAAGTTAGAGACGGAAGGAACCAGAGATGTTTAAGGAATGGGGCTTCTTGCTCACTGAGATTTGGGTGCTTTTGGCACTCGCCGCTTTAATTGGTCTGTTTGCAGGCTGGCTGATTTGGGGCCGCGGCGCGGACTGTAGCGAATGCGAACGAGCATCCGAAGCGAAAGACGTAGAGCTGCGTCGCCTACGCGCCGAACTCGAAGCTGAGAAGGCACGCAAGGCTGAGCCAGCACCTGCACCGACGCCAATTCCGACACCAACTCCGGTCGCAACGCCTGTTGCAGCACCAGTGGTAGAAGAAGCTGCATCAGATGTGGGTGTTAAGCCCCAAGGTCTTGACGCAGCACGCGACGGTATCCCTGATGACCTGAAACTGATCAAAGGTGTCGGGCCGAAAATGGAAAAACTGTGCAACTCGCTCGGGTATTACCATTTCGATCAAATCGCGGCTTGGTCCCCAAGTGAAGTCGCATGGGTTGATGATAACCTCGAGGGGTTCAAGGGCCGCGTAACGCGAGACAACTGGGTCACGCAAGCGAAGACGCTCGCGAGGTAGTCGCGCTAGTCTTCGAACTCGAATGTCAGACAGTCGTCGGGGTTGTCATCTGCACTGCAGCCAAGCAGTGTAACAATGACACGCCCGTCGACTTCTACTTGAACGCCTTTGCCATATAGCAAGTTGTGCAAGAACAGGCTCGCATCAGCGTCTTTAGTTGGTAGTTTGAATGTAAGCCTTTCGACGCGCGGATCGAAGTCTTTGACAACGGGTGCCAACACAGGCGCAGTCAATGTCGTCGGACCAACGCACACTGGTGCCGTAATTACATCCATATCAAACGGTAACATCTTACAAACCTCACACTGTGCAGTCTTTCCTGCACGCGCCCCGAAATGGTTCAACCAGAACGTGGCAGGTGGGTCAAAAAACACCTGTGGCCATCAATGGATGGTGAACAATAGCGACGATCAGTGGTGAATTGTCGGAATCTAGCTATCCGTCTTCGCCACATTCTCGTCAAAGGCCACACGAAACTCGGCGTCCTTCTGGGGAGTCGATTCGGTTTGGAACTCGGCCTTCCATTGCGCCATCGTCATACCGTAAAACGCCTCGCGCCCTTCGTCCTTGGACATCTCAATCCCACGCTCGGCTGCGGCCTCTTGGTACCAACGGCTCAGGCAGTTGCGGCAAAAACCAGCGAGGTTCATCATGTCTATGTTTTGCACATCTGTGCGATCTTCCATCAGGTGTTTTTGCAACCGACGAAACGCGGCCGCTTCGAGTTCAAGCTGAGTTTGTGCATCAATCTGTGGCATTTACTGCCTCCATTTGGATAAGGGCTTTGATCAAGATCGGGGCCAGTCGGTTTGCCCACGCAATCTGCTGTTCTTCTGTTTCAATAAGGTCGTTGCGCAATTCAATCAATGTATGGGCGCGGCCTGTTTGCAAGGCATGGCGATCAATCGCATCACCTGGGAAATGGCTGGCGTAGGGTTCATTGTCGCCGACGCAAAGATCATCTTCGTCGTTGAGTAGCGAAAGCAATGGACTGGACAGGCAATCATCCGTCGCGTGCAACACGCCAACATGCCAAGGGCGCACAGGGCGGTTGCTTAGCTGTGGTGTAAAACTGTGAATGGCAACGATCACTGTATCGTCTTGTCGCGCGGCTAGTTCGGCGTAGGCGTCGTGATAGGGCGCATGAAACGCCTTCGTGCGACGCGCTTTTTCAGCGCTATCCGCATGCTGATTGGCAGGGATAACGGACCCGTCGTAAAGTTTCATCAAAAGCGTCGGGTCATCTGGCCCGCGGTTTGGGTCAATCACCATACGTGAAAAGTTTGATAGGATGGCGGGGGCATCTAGGGCATCCGCCAGGGCCCGCGTTACGCCAGCTGCACCGATGTCATAGGCAATGTGGCGCTGCATATCTTCGTCAGACAATCCCAATGTGCCACCGCCAATACAGGGCGGAACGGCGTTAGATGCATGGTCGCACGCAATCAACCAGCGGGACCGCCGTTCGGCGCCATGTAGGCAAAATGGTTCAAATGATGCCGTTGTCATAATTTGGTAATCCGTTGAGGGCAGTTGTAGGCGCGGACAGATGCGGTATAAGGCCGCGAACCGTTAGCGGTAACTGCTATTGGACAATGCCGCTTAAACTGAGGAATACCACCATGAAACGTGATCGCAACGTTAAGATTGTCGCAACTTTAGGCCCAGCATCCGACGATTACAAAATGATCCGTGCATTGCATGAGGCCGGTGCAGATGTCTTTCGCCTCAATATGAGTCACGGCGACCACGCTGAAATCAAGGTCCGTCATGAGATTATCCGCAAGGTTGAAAAAGACCTGAACAGCACGATTTCCATTCTTGCCGACCTTCAAGGCCCAAAGCTGCGTGTTGGCGTATTTGCGAATGATGACGGTGAAGACTTGGAAGTCGGTCAATCGTTCCGCCTTGATCTGGATGACACGCCCGGCACGTCCGAGCGGGTGCAGTTGCCGCACAAGGAAATTTTCGATGCACTTGAGCCCGGCGCGCACCTGTTGGTGAACGACGGTAAGATCAAATTGCGCGTTAAAGAATGTGGTCGTGACTTTGCGGATTGTGAAGTGACCGTTGCTGGCACAATTTCCAACCGTAAGGGCGTGAACGTTCCTGATGTTGTGCTGCCGTTGGCGGCGTTGTCAGAAAAAGACCTGAAGGATCTGGAATTTGTTTGCGAGTTGGGTGTGGACTGGCTTGCGCTGTCTTTCGTCCAGCGCCCTGCAGACGTTGAACAAGCCCGCAAATTGGCCAATGGCCGCGCTGCGATCCTCTCAAAAATTGAAAAGCCGTCTGCGGTTACAGCGTTTGATGAAATTCTCGCGGTGTCTGATGGTATCATGGTTGCCCGTGGTGATCTGGGTGTTGAATTGCCGGTTCAAAACGTACCGCCAATTCAGAAGCAGCTGATCCGCAAAAGCCGCGCGGCTGCTAAACCTGTGATCGTTGCGACGCAAATGCTTGAGTCGATGATCGAATCTCCGATGCCGACCCGTGCCGAAGTTTCCGACGTTGCGACTGCGATCTATGAAGGTGCCGACGCCATCATGTTGTCCGCTGAATCCGCAGCCGGTGATTTCCCGATCGAAGCCGTGACGACAATGAACAATGTTGCCGTCGAGGTTGAAGCCGACCCGACGTACACCCAAATCATCGAAGCTAGCCGTAAAACATCTGGTCGTAGCGTCGCTGACGGTATCGTTGCTGCGGCACGTGAGATTGCGGAAACCGCCGACATTAAGGCGATCTGTTGTTATTCCCAGTCCGGTACAACTGCGCTGTTGACCGTTCGCGAACGTCCGCGTGTGCCAATCATTGTGATGTCCAGCGACATAAAAACGGTCCGCCGTCTTGCTCTTAGCTGGGGCACGAATTGCGTTATGACCGACAAAGTTGTGAACCGCTTTAAGACAGCGGTGCTCGAAGCGGTGCGCTCTGCTTTGTCGACAGGGGTTGCCGAAAAGAGCGACCTGGTTGTCGTAACAGCGGGTGTTCCATTCAACACGCCGGGCAGCACAAATATCTTGCGAGTCGCGCCCTGTGATGAGAATTTGATTTTGGCGGCTACTTCGGAGTAACATTTCCTTAACTTTTGGAGTTGGGGTGAAGTTATGGATCCGGATCTTATGTTAGTGATCGGGCTTGTGGTGGGCGGTTTTTCGATTCCGTCCATTATGGGGGCATTTGCAGATGGTCGCGTGCCGCGGGCAGCAGCGATTGCGATTATGGTCGCTGGGGGGCTCATTGCGCTTGCTGTGAATGAAAAACCTAGTGGCTATGCCATTAGTGACATCCCTGATGTTTTTGTTGGCGTTGTTGGTCGCTACATCAACTAATTGCCGCGAATCTACTTGCCATAAAACACCACCTCGGCTAATCACCGATTTCCAACCGCGCGTCCGGCTTAAGTGGCATGCCGAGTCGCGTTTTCGCACCTACCCTAAGAGGAGATGGAAATGCCCAAGATGAAGACCAAATCGAGCTGCAAAAAGCGGTTCAAGATGACTGCCTCTGGCAAAGTCAAAGCTGCCCAAGCTGGTAAACAGCACGGCATGATCAAACGCTCTAATAAGTTCCTGCGTAACGCACGCGGCACAACAACCCTTTCAGCCCCTGATGCGAAGATCATCAAGGGCATGATGCCATACGCGCGCTAAGGAGGATCTGATATGCGAGTTAAAGGTGGTACAGTCACTCATCGTCGTCACAAGAAGGTAACGGATCAGGCAAAAGGCTACTACGGCCGTCGTTCCACGACCTTCAAAGTTGCGCGTCAGGCCGTCGATAAGGCGAACCAATACGCAACACGCGACCGTCATAACCGAAAGCGCAACTTCCGCGCTTTGTGGATCCAGCGTATCAACGCTGCGGTGCGTTCAATTGACGAAACACTGACATATTCCCGTTTCATCAACGGCCTGAACTTGGCTGGCATCGAAGTGGACCGTAAGGTTCTCGCCGATCTTGCCGTCAACGAGCCTGATGCGTTCGGTGCGATTGTTAAAAAAGCACAAGCTGCAATGGCGTAAGCCAGAACAACGTGAGAATTTAAAAGGCCGCCCTGTGATGGGGCGGCCTTTTGCGTTGTTGCAGGTCCCGCTGGCAAGGGCGAAACGGCAAACTCTTACAAATTGCACATCTGATGTGTGTTATAATGGAATGTAGCGTGCCAAGCGGTTGCTATATCGCGTGTGGCATAGGCAATAACAGTGAGAGACAGATGCTCGTCAATTCATCCACCCGATACGGGGCCGTTGCCCGCTTTTTCCATTGGTCGATCGCACTTTTGTTGTTGGTCGATATTGCTTTGGGCCTTGTTGGAAAATTTACGCCGAGGTCAGGTGAAACCGCTGATTTTCTGCAATTGCTATACTCTACGCATAAAACGATAGGTGTCTTGGTCCTTGGATTGGCGGTGCTGCGGGTGCTTTGGGCGATCTCGCAACCGCGACCGGTTCCCTTACATCCTGAACGCCGCGCTGAGACGTTCGCGGCAGAAACAGCGCACTGGGTGTTGTATGCGGCAATCTTTGTATTGCCGCTTTCGGGGTGGGTCATGCATTCGGCCGAAGTTGGGTTTGCGCCAATCTGGTGGCCTTTCGGACAGAACCTTCCGTTCGTCCCTAAATCCGAAGGGGTCGCCGACACTGCAGCGACTGTTCATTGGGTTGCGGGTATTGTGCTGGTCGCGACCGTTGCAGCACATATTGGCGGCGCCCTTAAGCATGCGATTATTGATCGCGATGAGACACTTGCGCGGATGGTACGTGGCACGGCAGCCGGAACGCCCGCGAAAGGAGGCCTCGCGCACGGTGTCGCAGCGTTTGCAGCGCTCGTGATTTGGGTTGTATCTATCGGTGGAGCGGTTGTGGTCTTTGCACCAGCACACACTGGGGAAACGGGTGCCCAACCAGAGGCAGTTCAATCCGAAGGATGGATTGTACAAGACGGAAGCGTCTCGATCACAGTTGTGCAAATCGGTGCGCCGGTAGATGGCGTTTTTGCCAATTGGCAAGCTGCAATCGAATATGATCCAGAAAGCGGTGCGGGGCAGGTCACGGCGGTGATTGAAACCACTTCGCTGGCGCTTGGATCAGTGACAGATCAGGCCAAAGGCCCTGAGTTCTTTGACGTCGAAACCTTTAGCCAAGCCACCTATCAAGGTGAAATCGTGCGGATTGACGGAGTACGGCACAATGCAGTTGGAGCACTCAATCTCGTCGGGCAAACAGTGCCTGTGTCGTTTGATTTCGACCTAGAGGTGACAGACGGCGTCGCCGTGATGTCGGGCGCGACAACACTAGATCGGCGGGATTTCGGAATGGGTGCCGCCTATTCTGACGAAAGCTCAGTCGGGTTTGGCGTCGATGTAAACATCGCGCTAACCGCCACCACTGCAGAGTAAACCAGTGTCGCCGTCACGAAAAGGCCGCTGGAGCGCTCCAGCGGCCTTTCTGTTTGCAAGGTCGGTCGCGCTTATTCGGCAGGGACCATCGCTTCGATCGAGATGTAGATATCGATCTCGTCGCTGACGAAGGGTGCGAACTGGCCCATGTCAAAATCGGATCGCAGAAGCGTGGCTGTGGCGTCAAATCCCGCCCAAGGCTGCTTAGCCATCGGGTGCTCGGACATCTGGTTCAGGGTAGCATCCAGAACGACAGGCTTTGTGATGCCGTTCATGGTCAGGTCGCCCGTAATCAGGCCTGTGTTGTCACCCGTTACCTCGATGGATGTCGAAGCAAAGGTTACTGTCGGGTTGGCTGCGGCACCAAAGAAATCATCGCTCATGAAGTGGCCTTCGCGCGCGGGCCAGCCTGTCATCAGGCTTTCGGCGGGGAAGGAAACAGACACACTCGATGCAGCGGGCGCTTCGGCGTCCAGCTCGATTGTGCCTTCAAATCCGGAAAACATGCCCGTGGTGCGCGAATAGCCAAGGTGATCATAGCTGAACACGATTTGGCTGTGCGAAGCGTCGAGTACGTAGGTGACGGGTTCTGCAGCGGCTGCGGCAGCGACGGTGACGCCCAGCGCAGTCGTAAGGAGGAAATTTTTCATAAGGAACTCGCTTCATTGTGAGGGTTACGTTCAAACAGGCTGAAAGTTTGGTCCTATTCTACGATTCATGCAATTCGCGTTCTTGTGACAACACCTGTGCAAGGATGCACATAGAGAGCAGTTGCCGACCCAAAGCTACCGCCTTAGCAGGGCGAACTTGATCCAGTGGGATGTTCTCAAATCGTGTGCAAACCTTGCGCACAACGCGCCCTTTCGATACCTGCAAGCCAACACATTTTTTCGGCCTAAGACTGGACAGCGCATGGACGATCTCAAATCAAAATACCTCGACCTGATTGGCAATGCTGCCGATGAATCCACACTTGAGGACCTTCGGGTTCAGGCGGTTGGTAAAAAGGGTGAGATCAGCCTGCAAATGCGCTCGCTTGGAAAGATGACGCCGGAAGAACGCCAAGTGGCGGGGCCTGCGTTGAATGCCTTGAAGGATGAGATTAACGCAGCACTGGTCGCCAAGAAAATGGCGCTGGGCGATGCGGCCTTGGATGAACGTCTGAAAGCTGAATGGCTGGACGTGACCTTGCCTGCGCGCAACGCCCGCGTTGGATCAATCCACCCTGTGTCGCAGGTCTGGGAAGAATGCACAGCGATCTTCGCGGATATGGGCTTTGCCACGGCTGAAGGTCCGCAGATTGATACCGATTGGTATAACTTCGATGCTCTGAATATCCCCGGTCACCACCCTGCACGGGCTGAGATGGACACGTTCTATATGCACCGTGACGAGGGCGATGATCGCCCGCCGCACGTGCTACGCACGCACACGTCGCCTGTGCAGATCCGGTCGATGGAAGCACAAGGCGCGCCAATCCGCATTATCTGTCCGGGTCGCGTGTATCGCGCTGACTACGACCAGACCCACACGCCGATGTTCCATCAGGTCGAAGGGCTGGCGATTGACAAGAACCTGTCTATGGCGAACCTGAAATGGGTGCTTGAAGAATTCTTTACCGCCTATTTCGGCACCGCCGTCAAAACCCGTTTCCGCGCGTCCCACTTCCCGTTCACGGAACCAAGTGCGGAGGTTGATATCCAGTGTTCGTTCTCTGGTGGTACTGTGAAGGTAGGTGAGGGCGACGATTGGCTCGAAGTTCTTGGGTCTGGCATGGTGCACCCGAAAGTCTTGCAAGCTGGCGGAATTGACCCGAACGAATACCAAGGCTTCGCCTTCGGCATGGGCATCGATCGCATCGCCATGCTGAAATACGGCATCCCCGACCTACGCGCGTTCTTCGAGAGCGATCTACGCTGGCTGCGCCATTACGGGTTCTCTGCGTTGCAGGTGCCGACGGTGCATGGGGGGTGAAGTGCGCGGCGGTTTCAGCGGTATTCATTCTTCTTTTCGCGGAAAGTGCTTTCGCTGAGCTATGCTTCAATACGTCAGGTACTTTCGCTCGGCCGTTGATCACGAGTGAAAGCCTTGCGGATTTTAATGATCAAAGAAGGTCGGGGTACGTCATCGGTTTCGTTGATGGTCTGATCCATTCAAACCCTCTTGCGCAGCCCGACCAATGTGCCGAGACCTTACAGTCCTGTTTGCGGCGCTTTGGGTCGGAAGGGCTGGTCACGCTGATTGATGCCGAAATCCAGCGTTCTGGACGAGGTTTTCCGGGGCCAGCGCCGCTATTTATTATCACCGTCTTAGACTCTGTCTGCGGGCGGTAAGGCAATCTGTAGTTGCCCGGCACCGACGGGCAGCGCCCGATCCGCCCAACGGGAGAGCGCTTCTCGCCCACTCCGCGACTCGGGCGCCACTTTAATCGAAAGGGCCCAACATGCCTGAATACGAAGACCTGCAAGAAACCTACCCCGGTGCTGGGACGTTTAAGTTTGGGCATGACGCCGAAAGCTGCACGGCGCAGATCAACCTTGTGCGGCGCGGCACCAAACGCGCGATTTGCGCGGCCTTAGCGGATTTTGAGGGCGCGCCTGAGGCCATGCCTGTCGTGGGCCGCACCGATATCGTTGCCCATTGGAACAACACCCCCGCGCTGATCGTGAAAACCGTTAAGGTGCAGGAAATCCGCTATTGCGATGTGAACACCAATATGGCGGCGTCCGATTTGGGCCGCGATGATTTCACCGCGTGGCGCAAAGCCACCAAGGCCGCGATCAAACTGGACCATAAGTTCGATCCTGAAATGATGCTGGTGTTCGAATTCTTCCAGTTGATCGAAGACCTCGACGGGCGGCAAATCGAACCGCGGTCT
>CALBVZ010000073.1 GCA_937969445.1 uncultured Octadecabacter sp.
GGCCTGCTGCACCGTGGCACCGAAAAGCTGATGGAAAGCCGCACCTACCTGCAAAACCTGCCGTACTTTGACCGTCTCGATTACGTGGCACCAATGAACCAGGAACATGCTTGGTGCCTTGCGATTGAAAAACTGACCGGAACTGTGATCCCGCGTCGCGCATCCCTGATCCGCGTGTTGTTCTGTGAGATCGGCCGCGTGCTGAACCACCTGATGAACGTTACCACGCAGGCGATGGACGTTGGCGCGTTGACCCCACCTGTTTGGGGTTTTGAGGAACGCGAACAATTGATGGTGTTTTATGAACGTGCCTGTGGTGCACGCCTTCACGCTGCCTATTTCCGCCCAGGTGGTGTTCACCAAGACTTGCCAGCAGGCTTGATGGAAGACATCGAAGCATGGGCCGATCAGTTTATGACCAAGTTCATGGTCGATATTGACGGGCTGCTGACCGAGAACCGGATTTTCAAACAGCGTAACGTCGACATCGGTGTTGTGACTGAACAGGATATCCTTGATTGGGGTTTCTCTGGCGTGATGGCACGCGGGTCTGGTCTTGCGTGGGATTTGCGTCGCGCCCAGCCATATGAATGCTACGACGAATTTGATTTCCAAGTTCCAGTTGGCACCAAGGGTGACTGCTATGACCGTTACCTGTGTCGCATGGAAGAAATGCGTCAGTCTGTTTCCATCATCCGTCAGGCAATTGAAAAATTGCGTGCACCGGAAGGGCAGGGCGATGTTATGGCGCGCGGAAAAATTACGCCGCCAGCACGTGCTGAGATGAAGACATCAATGGAAGCGCTGATCCATCACTTCAAACTTTATACCGAAGGCTTTCACGTGCCAGCGGGCGAAGTTTACGCCTGCGTTGAAGCGCCAAAGGGCGAATTCGGCGTGTTCCTTGTGGCAGATGGTTCAAACAAACCGTACCGCGCCAAGATCCGCGCACCTGGCTTCTTGCACCTGCAGGCGATGGATCACATCGCGTCCAAGCATCAGCTTGCTGACGTTGCTGCGATCATCGGTACCATGGATATCGTGTTCGGGGAGATCGACCGTTGATGGCTGCTTCCCCAATCATCTTGTTCATCGTTGCTGGACTGGGATCGCAGGCATTGCCAATGGCCGTGTTCGCAGCACTGACTGGCCTCGCATTTGGGGCAGGGATGTGATGAAGCGTTTTGTTTTTGCCAGCCTGTTGCTTGCTACGCCTGCTTTCGCGCAAGACGCTGATGAAGCGTCCGTTGCGGCAATGACGGCTGCAATCGTTGATGCGGGTTGTTTTGTAACAGCTGAGAACGGCGACGCGGTTCTTGAAGCGTCCGGCCTGTCTGAGGAAGAAACCATGTCCGTCATCGCGACAATGTACGCGGCGGGGGCTGTCGCGTTGGAAGCAGACGGATCAATGAAACTGAACAATGAGGCCTGTGAGTGAAACGCGCCGCATTCATCCTCGCGGGCCTTTTGCTCGCTGGTTGTGACGGCCAAAACGGGCAGACCTTACCTGACGGTGTCACCGCTACAGAGGTGGCGCTTTTCAGGAGTGCCGTTGCAGACGCAGGCTGTAGCATAACTTCGGATGCACAAGCGGCCCCCGTTGAAGCCCAAACCGGATTTAGCGAAGACAAACTTAGAATTATCACACAATACCTTCGGCTGAATGGCGAAACAGACGTTAGCGCCGAAGGCTTTAGACTGACTTCAGGAACTTGTGCCAATGCTTAGACGCCTCCACCTAGACCAACCTGCAAGCTTTGCTTTCACGCCAGATAACCTTGCGTGGGCGGAAGCCCAGATCACGAAGTATCCAGAAGGCCGTCAGGCATCTGCGATCATTCCATTGCTGTGGCGTGCGCAGGAACAAGAAGGCTGGTTGACCCGTAAGGCGATTGAAACGGTCGCTGAGATGCTGGGCCTTGCCTATATGCGTGCGCTCGAAGTGGCGTCATTCTACTTCATGTTCCAGCTTCAGCCTGTTGGCACAGTTGCCCACATTCAGGTCTGTGGCACGACGTCATGCATGATTTGTGGTGCCGAAGATCTGGTTGCTGTCTGCAAAGAAAAGATTGCGTCTGAACCGCATGAAGTGTCTGCGGACGGTAAGTTTTCGTGGGAAGAGGTCGAGTGCCTTGGATCCTGTTCCAACGCACCAATGGCCCAGATCGGCAAAGATTATTACGAAGATCTCACAGCTGCAAAAATGGGTGAACTAATTGACGCGCTTGGCCGTGGTGAAGTTCCATTGCCTGGTCCGCAAAACGGCCGTTACGCCGCTGAGCCTTTGAAGGGCCTGACCACGCTTACCGAAATGGACAGCGGCAAGCACCAGTTCAACGCATCCGTTCAGTTGGCCCATGATATTGGCGATACTGTTAAGCGCATCGATGGCACAGAAGTTCCACTGCTCGCGCCGTGGCAGGGTTCTGGCAAGGCGACCAAGAAACCAGCGGCGAAAAAGCCAGCGGCGAAGAAAGATGCAACAGCGAAGGCGAAGGCTAAACCCGCTGCGAAAGCAGTAAAGCCTGCAGCTAAGGCCGCTAAACCAGCGACCAAAGCGGCAGCTCCGGCAAAAGCCGTATCCGGCGCAACAGCTGAATCAAAGCCTCGCACCATGTCTGCACCGCGTAAATCCGGTGCTGATGATCTGAAATTGATCAGTGGCGTTGGGCCAAAACTAGAAGGCGTTTTGAACGAATTGGGCTTTTGGCACTTTGACCAAATCTCAAAGTGGGGCGCAGGCGAAGTGGCTTGGGTCGACAGCCGTTTAAAGTTCAAAGGCCGCATCGAACGTGATGGTTGGATCGCACAAGCGACCAAACTTGCTGCTGAAAAGTAGAATTCGGACATAAACCACTCGAATTAGTCGAAATGCGCCGCCCAAATACCACATTTGGGCGGTTTTTCGTGCGTCGCCCCCTTATCAAGTGACACCCGCTTGGCTAAGGTCTGCGCAATTATGACGCAGGGTAGGGAAAGCTGTGTTTGAAACAGGAAGGGTTAACAAATGAAAACGACCTCTAACAAGATGGGTATCCTCGCAATTGCCGCCATTCTCGGCATTGTTGCTTTGATCGTAGCTTACAAGGCGCTGCATTATGCAGGCTTCACGTCCTTTATCATTGGTTTGATCGTTGCGATTATCGCTTGGATTATTCTTTGGCTCGGTTGGGGTAAAACAGACGACGCGTCCTTAAGCGGCGATGCAGATGCGTCCGGTAACAAAGCTGCAGCAGCAGGTGTAGCGACGGCCGCAACTGCAGCTGGTCTTGTTGGTGCAGCGGCAAGTGCAACATCTAAAGCAGCTGGTGCTGCTGGCGATGTGGCAACATCCGCGGCAAGTGCAACAACTGGCGCAGCCAAGAGCGCGGCGTCCACTGCGAAAGCGGGTGCGACAACCGCAGCTAAAGGCGCGACTGGTGCTGCGGCGACGGCAACGAAAGCGACGAAGTCTGCGGCGAAGTCCACAGCGGGTGCTGCGAAAACAGCAGCTAAGTCTGCAACAGGTACAGCCAAGTCAGCAGCAAAATCTGCAAAAGGTACGGCCAAGACTGCGGCTAAGTCAGCGACTGGTACGGCAAAGTCAGCAGCGAAAACTGCGACGGGTGCGGCGAAGACAACTGCTAAGAAAGCCACAGGCGCTGCAAAGTCAGCGGCAGGTACTGCGAAAACAGCAACGAAGGCCGCTGCTAAACCAGCAGCTAAGACGGCTGCGAAAAAGGCGGCCAGCACAACGAAGTCTTCGACAAGCACTGCTAAAGCTGCTGCGAAACCGGCCGCAAAAGCGAAACCTGCTGCTAAAGCCGCAGCAAAGCCTGCTGCTAAGGCAAAGCCCGCTTCAAAGGCATCCACTGCGAAATCCACAACTGCGAAAGCTTCCAAACCTAAAGCGGTTCCGGTTGCGGCCGACGGTAAGCCAGCAACGCTGACCAAGGCACGAGCTGGTGGTGCAGATGACCTTAAGCAGCTTAAAGGTGTAGGCCCAGGTCTGGAAAAAACACTGAACGAGCTTGGCTTCTACCACTTCGATCAGGTCGCCGGATGGCGCAAGAAAGAAGTTGAGTGGGTTGATAGCCGCTTGAAATTCAAAGGCCGCATTGAGCGCGACGAATGGATCAAGCAAGCGAAAACACTGGCCAAAGGCGGAACGACTGAGTTCTCCAAGAAGGTCAAAAAGGGCGGCGTCTACTAGGACCCCTTAAATAATCGCAAAAGGCCCGCCGCAGAGATGCGCGCGGGCCTTTTCTTTTGCCCGCTCGCACGGCACATATAGCCAATGACCAAACACCATGACCAAGACACCGCCCGAATGGGTCGCCAAGTGGCAATTGTGATTGCCTGTGCAGGTTTGCTTAGCATTTTTGCGCCACAACTGACGCGACTGATAGGGGCAACACCGCGCGTTGAGATGTTGTTTTACCTTATCTCGCTCGCTGCGTTCATTTGGTCACTGGTGGTGACGTGGAAGCTATGGCAAAAGACACGCGATAAATGATACCTTCGCCCCAAAGCTAAGACGCTAATGTGAAGAAGACTGAGGAAACCGTTCCATGCTCGCAGATAAAGACCGCATTTTCACGAACCTGTACGGGATGCACGATCGCACGCTGAAAGGCGCGCAAAAGCGGGGCCATTGGGATGGCACGGCTGGCATCATCAAAAAAGGTCGTGAGTGGATCATCGACAACATGAAGGCCTCTGGCCTGCGTGGTCGTGGTGGCGCGGGTTTCCCGACGGGTCTTAAGTGGTCCTTCATGCCAAAAGAATCTGATGGCCGTCCTAGCTACCTTGTTGTGAACGCCGACGAATCTGAGCCGGGCACATGTAAAGACCGTGAAATTATGCGCCATGATCCGCATACGTTGATCGAAGGTTGTTTGATTGCGTCCTTCGCGATGAATGCCAATGCCTGCTACATCTACATCCGTGGCGAATATATCCGCGAAAAAGAAGCGCTTCAGGCGGCGATTGACGAAGCTTACGCCGCTGGTCTCGTTGGTAAGAATGCTGCGAAGTCCGGTTGGGATTTCGACATCTATCTGCACCACGGGGCAGGGGCGTATATTTGCGGTGAAGAAACTGCCTTGCTCGAATCCCTTGAAGGTAAAAAGGGCATGCCGCGGATGAAGCCGCCATTCCCTGCGGGCGCGGGTCTCTATGGCTGCCCGACAACGGTGAACAACGTCGAATCAATTGCTGTGGTTCCAACGATTTTGCGTCGTGGACCAGAATGGTTCGCTGGCATGGGCCGCCCGAACAACGCGGGCACCAAGCTGTTTGCGATTTCCGGCCACGTGAACAACCCCTGCGTCGTCGAGGAAGAAATGTCGATTTCTTTTGAAGAGCTGATCGAAAAGCACTGCGGCGGTATTCGCGGCGGTTGGGACAACCTCAAGGCCGTGATCCCGGGTGGGTCGTCTGTACCAATGGTGCGCGGCGAAAACATGCGC
>CALBVZ010000074.1 GCA_937969445.1 uncultured Octadecabacter sp.
AAAGAAGGTCATTCCCCCCAACGAGACGGCTGGCCAGAACCTTGGTTGCGCGTAAAGATCCGTCCCTTCGGCCCAGATGGTTTGTGACCCAATGGATGCGATCAAGACGACAGAGAAGACAAAGAACGCAACGGCAAAAACCAGATCACCCTTGCGGCGTTCGCGGTGAAAAAGGCGGATGAACTGGGCGGTGCGTGAAGGTTCCATCGTGTTAGGCCGCATCGCTTTGAGAAAGCGCGTTGAACAGCTGCTGTTGCAGCAAAGCAGGCGCGCGTGTTTGGGAGCGCAGGAAAACATCGATCATCGCGATCAATGCATCGCGTGCAACAGGTTCTGAGGCCGTCGCGCCTGCGGTGTTGGCCAGATCCGCAGGAAGGGTGTCGCGATAGGCATCCAGCACGGTGCACACAATATCGGCGTCAAATTCTGGGTGGGGTTGAACACCAAGAACCTGGCCACCCACCAACATCATCGCGTTTTCACAGGTGTCTGAACTGGCAAGCCGGGTCGCACCGGGGGGCAGCGCAAGAACTTGATCCTGATGCCAAGCCATCGCCTGCAAATCCGATCCGTTCTCAAGGTGATATTTGGTCCGCCCGATTGTCCAGCCGCCGTCAAATTTTGCCACATGGCCGCCCATCACATCCGCAAGGATCTGGTGCCCGAAACAAATGCCAACCACCGGCTGGGCCGATTTCAGGATGTCGCGCAAACAGGATTTCAGCGCGATGATCCAGGGGTCATCGTCATAAACCCCGTTTTTTGAACCTGTGATCACCCAAGCGTCTGCTTCATCTGCGGATGTCGGAAGCTCTCCCTTGCGCACATCATAATGGCGGAACCTATATCCCAACCCATCCAGCAATGCCTCGTACATGTCCCCGTAACCGGCAAAGCGCGGGGTCAGTTTTTCGGGCAATATGCCAGCAACAAGGACGCCGATCTTCATACTAAATCATCAAGAGGTTGGGCATTGTTATAACCACGATTTGCATAGATGAGGGCCTTTTCACCCGATGCCATCGCAACATGCTGGACCTCGCCGACAAAGATGTGATGGCTGCCGCACATGATGTCGTGTTGAACCACGCAATCGAACGCGCTCAAGGCCCCGTCAAGCATGGGGCTGCCTGTTTCAGCGATGTTCCATGTTGCGCAGTCGAACTTTGCTTCGTCCTTGGCATCCGTTCGTCCGGCAAAGGCGTTTGAGATCGCGGACATGTCATCGCGCAAAAGGTTTACGCAAAAGGTTCGGTTGGTTCGGATCGCCGCCGCCGCAGGGGACAAGTGATGGACACAGGTCAACAATGTCGGTTTGGGCGAATCCGCGGATACGGATGATACGGCGCTGACAGTTACCCCGCGACGGCCCGCTATCCCGTCTGTCGTTACGACGTAGACAGAACAGGCGGCATTGGCCATGCCTTCGATAAATTGATCCCGTAGCATGATTTATCCTAACTCAAAGAAACGGCGCAGTTCGGTGTCGGGCACCATGCCCATGAATGCATTGTCTTGGCTTTCGCGGGTGGCGGTAAAGGCATCAACGAAAACATCCCCCAGCCAGTCACGGGCGAATGCGCTGGCGCGCAGGGCCGCGATGGCGTCGCGCATGTTGCGCGGATAATGGCGCGGCTCGGTTTCGGATGGCACGTAACCGTTGCCCTGAATGGCGGTGTCCGGTTCGATCTTTTCGGCGATACCTGCCAATCCGGCGGCCAGTGTCGCGGCGACAGTCAGGTAAGGGTTGGCATCTGATCCGGGCAGGCGGTTTTCAACCCGCAAGGACCCCGCATCATGGCCAACAACCCGAAAGCAGGTTGTGCGGTTTTCGATACCCCATGTCAGGGCAGGCGGGGCAAAGGTGCCCGGCGCAAAACGGCGATAGGAATTTACGGTTGGTGCAAACAGCAACATCATCTCACCCAGATAGGTTTGCATGCCACCAATAAAGTGGCGGAAGGTGTCAGACATGTTGTCGGCTTTGCTGTCGTCCCAGAACAATGGCGTGCCGTCTTTCCCCTTTAGGGACAGGTGCACATGGGCCGATTGGCTGTCGGCCTCTTCGGACCAACGCGCCATATAGGTGATGGATTTCCCTTGGCGCGTCGCCAAAGCCCGCATGAAGTTCTTCAACAGGACAGTCTGGTCCGCGGGCTCAAGGCCCATGCCCGCGCCGGTGCAGGCCTCCATAAATCCGGCGCCGATTTCCTCGTGCATCTTCGCCAGATCAATCTTCAGGGCCTCGCACATATCGGCAACGTCTGAATACCAATCAGATTGCGTGGTTTGATAGATCAACAGATCGTGGCTGGCATGTGCGGTGGCCGGGGTCAGGTTGCGAAACCCCTTTTCTTGTAGGGTTTCGGCCGTTTCATTGAACATCATATATTCAAGTTCCAAGCCGTACTTCAGGTTCAGCCCCGCCTCCGTCCCCTTGTCGAGAACCGAGCGCAGCAAAGACCGCGGGCACATGCCCGCTGTTTCGCCCGTGTAATTGGACAAGACCAACAGGTTGTCGCCATCCCGTTCCCACGGGATCGAGCGCACCGAAGCGGGATCAACAATCAGCGGGCTGTCGTGGAAATCGGCGCTTTCATCGGTAACGCCCGGAATATCAAGGAACGCATCCGTCGGATCGAGGGCGAAGGTCACCGGTGCCATGCCCATTCCGGCGTCAAGAATGCCTTCGAAAGACCCGCGTGACACCTTTTGCCCGCGCAAAAGGCCGTTGGTATCCGTCATCGCAACTGTGATGAAACGCGTTTTGTTGGCGTCCAGTATGTCTTTCATGTCGTTCTCCATGGCGGGCTTTTCTGGCTTATGTCTGCCAGCGAAGCGAGGTCAGTATCTGGGGTGGTGGAATAGGCGCGCAAAAACACGTGCAGGCCACTGCGGATCGTTTTGCTTAGGGTCGCCTCATCGGGCAGCTCCTGCGGGAAATGCAATGCGTGGTTGCGGGGGCCGGACAGGATCAACGACCAGAGGTGTTCTGCCGTGAGCGTCGGGCATTCAAACACCAACAGCCCCTCTGCACGGCGTTCTTCTAGGTATTGCGCGATCCCTTTCAGGGCGCGGGCCGGGCCTGCTTCATGAAACTGCCGTGCTATATCTGGCACGCGTTCTGCTTCGCCAATGATGAGGCGGGCGATGGACAGGTTATCGGGGTGCAGAACATAGCGGGCATAGCCCCAAGCGAAATCCCACAACACGGCCGGCATTCCGGTGTCTGAAGGGTTCTTCAGGGGGGCCACGATTGTCGAACGCCCCTGATCAAGAACCGCGCGAAAGATATCTTCTTTCGTGCCGATGTATTGATAGAGCGTCGGTTTGGACACTTCGGCGCGGCGCGCGATCGACTGCATCGAGGCACCAGAAAAGCCGTTCATGGAAAACTCGCGCAGGGCTGCATCCAGAATGCGCGCATGTTTCGCCGACTTTTTGGCGACCTTGGGGGACGCCGCAGCCGCCGGCGAAATGATCCGCAAAAACCGCGCCAATTGGGCGTTCACCGCGGCGGGTTGTTCCAGATTGCAGACATGCCCCGCATCCGCGATCACCTCGAATGTGACATGCGGGGCCTTGGCATCCGCAAACCGATGGCTGACCGCCCTGATTTCGGCGGGCGGGGCCAATTTGTCCTGTTCCCCTGTCATAAGAAGAACAGGGAAGTCCGCCTTTTTGAAATCCAGCTTTTCCAAGGGGTTACAAAAGCAGTTCAATGCATCGCGGTAGGTTGCGGCAGGGATATTCGCCATCGAGGCATGCAATTGGGCGCGCACATCGGCTGTGGCCGTGGGCCCCGCGATCACATCAACAACACCGGCCGCGAAATCGGCAGGGGTTTGGCCTGCATCCAATGGAACCTCGCGCGAAACGCGAAAGGATTCCCGCTCATCTGGGTCTGCCTCTGACATGCCGGTGCAGCCACCACACAGGACCAATCCGGCCACCATATCAGGGTGCGCCAAGGCAAAGCTTGCGGCGATCCATGATCCATAGCTCAATCCGCACAGGACGATGTTCTGCGCCCCGAATTTGGCCATTACATGTTTGATGTCGTCGAAATAATCGTCCAATTGGGAATGGGAAAAACCAAGCGTGCTATCCCCATAGCCCCGCAGGTCAAGCGCGACAGTTGGCATGATCTGCGCAAGCGAAGCGACCTGATCATCCCAATTGCCACGGTTGCCGCCAATACCATGCAAGAACAGGCAAATCGTGTCAGCCCGATCCAACCCTTCGGGCGCAACCGTAAGCCCAAGACGCGGCGTGTCCCCGATGGTGAGACGCGCCACCGCGCTTTTGTTGGGCAGTTCTGACACAACGGGCGTGGGATTCTGCTGGGGCGTTAAAGCGTTTAGGCCAGCCTCAAAAATCTCGCGTGTGCCATTCGCGATCGCGGGGGCACGTGCAGCACTTGCCGTGATATCGGCGTTCCACGTCATTGTTGATCCGCTTTCACTGGGGGTAATTTTAAGCCGTGCATGATAGGATGATGCGCCTTCGATCCCTTCGACCATCTCATACGCGATCGTGTGATCGCTCGCGCTGTAGTACGTCAGGCGTTCGCGCATGATCGAGCTGCCATCATCTGCCGCGAAACGGCGGATGATCTGTGCGTTACGAGACGGTTCAATCATGGACCATGACACCATCGGGTGCCAACCGACGTTAAAGTCAGCGACCGCAGCCCAGATTTCGTCTGGGGCAGCTGTTGATTGTGCAATGCAGTGAACCGTCTCGCGCATACTTGGTCCTACGCCTTTGGTGCTTCGGGTGACGCAGGGCGCCACATGGACACACGTGCGCGCACTTCTTCGGGGTCTGGGCCGAGGTTGTCGATTTCATCCATGTCATACAGGGTCATCATGGACAGGTAGTCTTCCATGATTTCAGTGGTATAGGGCAGCATCAGCGCGCCACAACGGCTGTCGCGATACATGCGCTCCAATGGCAAAGACTTCAGCATTGATTGGCCGCCACAGGTGCGAATGGCAAGCGCGGTCATTTCCTGAACGCCTTCCATGACGGCGTATTGGGCCGCATACAACCGCATGACCTGGCCTTTGTTCGGGAACCCGCGCGCTTCCATAAATGCAGTGTGCCAGAGCGTGCGCATCTCGATCAACTTCTGATACATCTTGGCCACCGTCGCGCGTTTGGTCGGATAGACGCGGCGATCAATTGGGGGCAACCCATCCAACTTACCGCTGAGGTAAGCGACAGTGTAATCATAGGCGCCCTGTGCCAGACCCATATAGGCTGGCGTCAGGGTGGCCATCATGTGGGGCCAGTGGGGCAGGGTGCGCACGAACATGCCCTGAGGCATCATCATCTCTTCTTCGGTGACGAACACATCCTTAAGGATCAGATCCTTGGAATGGGTGCCGCGCATGCCGATGGGGTCCCATTCCCCCACAACCTGCAGGCCCGGGGAATCCTTGTGAACGGCGAAATTCATCGCGTCTTCATGGCGGGGCTCGATGCCCTCAAAGTGCTCTGTGCACACGATCGAATAATAGTCACAATGCCCCGCAAGCGAGGCGAATTTTTTGAACCCGTTGATCAGATAGCCGCCGTCGACCTTTTTACAATTGGTCTGGATCGGCTTTGACGTCCAGTTGGTGCCACCCTCGGAAATGGGCTGCGAATAGATTGCGTTGTTTTCAACAACATTGCGGAACTGGCGTTCGCGCAGTGGCGCAAAGGCAGCACGGTCCGTGTCGGTCAGATTGGGGAGTTCATACATGAACCGCGACCACATCATTGATGAGGTGTGCATGTTGAACGTCAGGGCCGTCGCGCCACAATATTTTCCGATCTCGGCGCCGATCATCGCGTATTGACCAAGGGAGAACCCGAAACCACCATATTCTTTCGGGATCACAAGGCGCAGGAAGCCGTGCTTTGCAAAATCTTCGTAGTTTTCGGTGGGAAAGGATGCGTCCTTGTCCACCTGAACTGCGCGTTCTGCCATTTTCGGGCCCAGCTCATTGACGAGCTCCATCATCCGGAGAAATTCTGGCTCGAACGCATCGGTGTCGTAATAGTCGTGGAATGTGGTCATGCCAGATCTCCCTGAAGTTTACCTTTGATGACAACCGGCGTGCCATCGAGTGAAATAGTGCAGCCGCGCATCGGCAGGTCAAAGTGGCCCA
>CALBVZ010000075.1 GCA_937969445.1 uncultured Octadecabacter sp.
ACCACAAGCCAAAGACGCCGTCGTATGATCCCTCGCCGCGCAGTTGCGCCTGCTGGCTTCCCCACAGGGCTGTTGCTGCCAAATCTTCATTTAGCCCGCGCTGAAACGTGATATCGGCCTCCGTCAGCTGCTTTTCAGCACGTTCCATTTGCATATCAACGGCGCCAAGGGGCGAGCCGCGATAGCCTGTCACGTATCCGGCGGTATTTAGCCCTGCGGCCGCATCACGTGCCTTTTGCATCAGCATTAAACGCACCAGCGCTTGGGTGCCGTTCAGCAAGACCTGACGTTTGTTCAGGTCATAGCGGTCACTCAGCGTCACGTCTTGACGGGTCATTAAGCACCTCCCTGCCAATTTATCGCCTATTTATTGACCATAGGTCACACCCCCTGACCTACCAAACGCATTTGTGACTGACATCACGAACTGAAACAGTCATAAAGCGCGGGTAATAAGTGAAATGGTGTGAGCGATAACAGATGCAGCAAGGATACCGAATGGACTGGGATAAGCTAAGGATATTTCACGCGGTCGCTGACGCGGGTTCTCTAACCCACGCTGGTGAGACGCTACATTTGTCCCAATCTGCGGTGTCGCGCCAAGTTCGCGCGCTTGAGGAATCACTTTCGACCATTCTGTTTCACCGTCATGCCCGTGGCCTGATCCTAACTGAACAGGGTGAATTGCTATTTGATGCGACCAAATCCATGTCCCGAAGGTTGGATGCGGCAAGCGCGCGTATCAAAGACAGCGCGGAAGAAGTGTTTGGCGAACTCAAAGTCACGACGACAACCGGCTTTGGCACACTTTGGCTGGCGCCACGCCTGCCTGCGCTTTATGAAAAGTACCCTGACCTCAATATCGACCTGATGCTGGAAGAACGGGTATTGGACCTTCCAATGCGCGAAGCCGACGTTGCCATCCGCATGAAAGAGCCTTCCCAAGCCGACCTGATCCGCAAAAAACTTATGACGGTGCGCATGCGCTTATACGCATCCCAAGCCTACCTCGACCGCGCGGGCACGCTTGATAATATGGAAGATATCGGCAAGCACCGCCTCATTTGCCAAAGCCCCAGTGCGTTCCAGGTGGCGGCTGGCGCGACGCTGGTTGAACAACTGCTCGCCCATGACAAACCAAACCTTTTGCACGTGAATAACTATTTTGGCGTGTTGCAGGCGGTTTTGTCGGACCTCGGTATTGGCGTGATGCCCGATTATGTCATCGAGGACTTCCCGAACCTCGTGCGGGTCTTGCCCGAAGTCGAAAGCGGTGAAGTCCCTGTTTTCCTTGCCTATCCTGAGGAATTGCGCCAATCCAAACGCATCATGGCCTTCCGCGATTTCGTTCAGGATGAAATTATCGCCCACCGAAGACGCATCCGCAGCGGTGAATCTGTACTCGGTTAACCCTTAGGAATGCATTTTCCCCTGCGTTACCCATGCGCCACACGCATAGCGGCATTGCACTAATAGCGGCCGTTTGATCTTGATCGACTCAACCCTGCCTATTAATTGTACACGCATAGAGGGGCCTTGCCTCTTTATACCTCCCTGTTGGACTTTGCCGGGCCTTGTGCCCGGCGTTTCTTTTTCTAGACCTCCCCAAAAATTCAAAACGCCCTGATCGTGCATGACGCATACAATTTTGCACGTTATACCTTTAACGAGCGTTAAGCGCCGTTGAACCCCGTCCCGCCTTGGCATAAAGGTCCCCCAACATCCTAAGGGGGGACCAACATGCAAGAGCCAGCCATCACATCCGACCTGATTTCAGCCCACGGGCTGTCCCCATCCGAATACGACCGGATTTTGGAAATCATCGGACGCGAGCCGACATTCACTGAACTGGGTATTTTCTCTGCGATGTGGAACGAGCATTGCTCTTACAAATCCTCCAAAAAATGGCTCCGTACCCTGCCCACTGAGGGTCCACAGGTTGTCTGCGGCCCAGGCGAAAACGCGGGTATCGTCGACATTGGTGACGGCCAGTGCGTTGTTTTCAAAATGGAAAGCCACAACCACCCGTCCTATATCGAACCTTACCAAGGTGCGGCAACCGGCGTTGGTGGTATCCTGCGCGATGTCTTTACAATGGGCGCGCGCCCGATTGCGGCGATGAACTCACTCTCGTTTGGCGAACCAGCGCATCACAAAACCCGCCAGTTGGTTCACGGCGTTGTTGAGGGTGTTGGCGGCTACGGCAACTGTTTTGGGGTGCCTACCGTGGGCGGCGAAGTCCGCTTCCACCCTGCTTACAATGGCAACTGCTTGGTTAACGCATTCGCCGCGGGCCTCGCGGATACGGATAAGATTTTCTATTCTGCAGCCTCCGGCATTGGCATGCCCGTCGTTTACCTCGGCGCGAAAACGGGCCGTGATGGTGTTGGCGGCGCGACAATGGCATCTGCCGAATTCGACGACACGATTGAGGACAAGCGCCCTACTGTTCAGGTCGGCGACCCTTTCACTGAAAAGCGCCTGATGGAAGCGACGTTGGAATTGATGGCCACTGGCGCTGTGATTTCCATCCAAGATATGGGCGCAGCTGGTTTGACCTGTTCTGCTGTTGAAATGGGCGATAAAGGTGGCCTCGGCGTTAAGCTGAACCTTGAAGACGTACCGCAGCGCGAAACCAACATGACCGCCTATGAAATGATGCTGTCGGAATCCCAAGAACGCATGTTGATGGTTCTCAAGCCAGAACTTGAGGCCGAAGCCCGCGCTGTATTCATCAAATGGGATCTTGATTTCGCAATCGTCGGTGAAACCATCGCAGAAGACCGTTTCTTGGTGCTGCACAACGGCGAAGTTAAGGCCGACCTGCCGCTAGCAACCCTGTCTGGCTCCGCCCCTGAATATGACCGCCCTTGGGTGGAAACACCTGCTGCTGAACCGCTGTCTGATGTGCCGAACATTGACCCGATCGACGGCCTAAAGGCCCTCCTCGCGGCGCCAAACTACGCCGGCAAGCAATGGGTGTATGAGCAATACGACAGCCAAGTCATGGCCGACACCGTCCGCGCGCCGGGTCTTGGCGCTGGCATTGTGCGTGTGCATGGCACGGACAAGGCGCTCGCGTTCACGTCCGATGTGACCCCGCGCTACGTGAAAGCGAACCCCGAAATGGGCGGTGCTCAGGCCGTTGCCGAAGCGTATCGCAACCTCACATCCGTGGGTGCAACCCCATTGGCAACAACCGACAACATGAACTTCGGCAACCCTGAAAAGCCTGAAATCATGGGACAATTCGTTGGCGCCATCAAAGGCATTGGTGCGGCGTGTATCGCGCTCGACATGCCAATCGTGTCCGGCAACGTGTCTCTGTATAATGAAACCGATGGTACGGGCATTCTGCCAACGCCAACGATCGGCGCAGTTGGCCTGTTGAAAAACGCAGACGACCTGATCGCTGGCACGGCCCGTGAAGGCCACGTTCTGTTGATGGTTGGCGAAACCGGAACACACCTTGGTCAATCCGCCCTCCTCGCGGAAGTCTTCAACCGTGAAGACGGTGACGCACCAAATGTCGACCTTGCAGCGGAAAAGCTGAACGGTGATTTTATCCGCGCCAACGCGCAATGGATCGACGCCTGTACCGACCTAGCTGACGGTGGCCTTGCTTTGGCAGCCTTCGAGATGGCCGAAGCAGCCGAAACTGGTATCCAGCTCGACAGCGCAGACACTGCGGAACTGTTTGGCGAAGACCAAGCGCGTTACCTCATCGCCTGTAGCTTTGATAAAGCGGAGCACCTGATGATCGAGGCCGGCAAAGCCGGCGTTTCCATCCAAACAGTCGGTAAGTTCGGTGGTGATCAGGTGGTTATGGGTGGTTCTAGTGCCCCGCTCGCGGACCTCGCGGCGACATTCCGGTCTACCTTCGCCGAAACATTCGCGTAATCACGGTAAAGCGCCCCGTGAAAACGGGGCGGTTACAACAGACCCCGCCCTTGAACGCAGCGCAGCCGCGCCCTAGGTTCTAAGGAACCCAAAGGAATACTATATGCCCATCTCTGCCCCAGAAATCGAAACGCTTTTGCGCGATGCCTTCCCTGACGCACAAATCACCGTGCAAGGTGACGACGGTGCACATTTCGCAGCCGAAGTAATCGACGCCTCTTTCAAAGGCAAAAATCGCGTTCAGCAACAGCGCGCTGTTTATGCTGCGTTGAAAGGCAAAATGGACGGATCAAACGGAGACCTGCACGCACTTGCGCTGACAACCAAGGCCCCTGAGTGATACTTGGATGGCTGACATTCGGCGGCATCGTCCTCGTGCTGGGGATATTGGGCGATCGATGGATTGCAAAGAAGGGCCGCCGTCCCCTTAGCCGATCAAAACCAAGTTTTACGCGCAAAGAAACGCTGGGGCTCGAAGAAACAGACCTAGACGCGATGAGACGTGTGACCGACCGCAACAACCAGTTAGAAGAACAGAACCAGGGCAACAGCATATGGACTCGGCTTATTAATAAAGTGTCGAACCACGTCACGTCCTATGAAAACCGGAGAAAAAAATGACCGCCGAAACACAGATCAAAGACACCGTAGCAGCAAATGACGTTGTGCTGTTCATGAAAGGCACGAAGTCTATGCCACAGTGCGGGTTTTCGTCCCGCGTGGCTGGCGTGTTGAACTTCATGGGCGTCGAATTCGCCGATGTGAACGTTCTGGCTGACGAAGACATCCGCCAAGGCATCAAGGATTATTCAGACTGGCCAACAATCCCACAGCTTTACGTCAAAGGCGAATTCGTTGGCGGTTGCGACATCATCACCGAAATGACCCTGTCCGGTGAGCTGGACACGTTGTTCACTGAAAACGGTGTGACATACGACAAAGAAGCCGCAGACAAGATCCGCGAAGCCAACGCCTAAACGAAAAGCGGGCAAATCCTGTCTAAGGATTTGCCCGCAAATTTTCTAAAGATTTGGACCTAGCCCGCAGCGCGGCTTTCCACATCATCCGCAATCGCTTCTGCGCGTTTCGCAATTTCTGACATTGTATCGACGAAACCCTCGGGAATAACCGGAACCTCGACGCGTTCCACGCTGCTTTGCGAGCTTGCGGTTTCTAGCTGCGCTTGAACTTGCGCCAGCTTGCCTTCGGCCTCGCGGACTTTGTCCTCTAGCCCTGCTGTGCGGTCTGCCAGCAACAAACCCGCCATTAACAACATACGGCTTTCCGGCATGCGCCCGACTTGGGTCGACAAAGAAGACGCTTCGACGTCCAGCATGGCGGCGGCCGTCATCAAGAACTGTTCTTCGCCCTCTTGGCACGCGACCTCAAAATTGCGGCCTCCGATTGTGATTTCAACCTGTGGCATCTGCGGCCTCCCGTTCAATGATCGGCGTCAGTTCTTCTAGAATCGCGTCCATCTCGGCGGCGTCTGCGGCGCGGGTGGCGCGCAGCGCTTCGAGTTCGGCGAGCATTGCTTTGTTCACCAGATGCGGTTCGCTCACGCCCTCAGACAGCGCGTCACGCAGCTGGCCGTTAATATCCCGCAATTCGGCGTTCACTTGGCGCAGGCGTTGTAGTTCACGATCCATGCGCGAAGACCGCGCGCGCCCAGCGTCAACGTTGCTTTCCAGCTCGGCGAGTTTGCCGTCCTGACGTTCTTTCAACAGCTTCACACGCTCTTCAAGCTGTGCATTGGCTGTTTGTTCCTCGTCGAGCTTAGCCGTCAGCTCGCCCACTTGCGCTTCTAGGGCGCTTGTATCCACATCGCTGGTTGGTGAGGGCGCAGTCTGCGCACCAACACCCGCTTTGATCCGCTCTAATGCGGCCATGATCCGGGTTTCAAGTTCGGGAAGTTCGCTCATCTGCCTGTCCTTTCCAGCATTGAAAGGATCCTCAGAACACTCCCAATAACCGCCACCTATGGGCTTTGCTTTTCGAATCGCGCCCAGTTCATCAAAGCCTAAGCCATGCAGCGCTAGGCAGCAAACGCCGAAAATTATGCAATTTCAGAACGCTACGTTGCAGCGTTCATGCAGATGCAGTGTCGCCTTGATCTTGAGGACCGCCCTGTTATGACCTCCCTAACACCAAACATTGCAGCCTAAAGGACCGCGCTCATGGACATCCAAGCCCTACGTAAAGCCCACCCCGAGCACTGGATGCGCGCAACCGCCATCCGTACCCTCGCGCTTGACGGCGTTGCCGCCGCCAATTCCGGCCACTCAGGTATGCCGATGGGCATGGCTGACGTTGCGACTGTTTTGTACGAAAAGCACCTGCGTTTTGACCCGAAGGCCCCGAACTGGCCGGATCGGGACCGTTTCATCCTGTCCGCGGGCCACGGTTCTATGTTGATCTACGCGCTGCTGCACCTGACAGGCTATGAGCAAGCGACGTTGCAGCAACTCAAAGACTTCCGCCAATGGGGCGCACGCACTGCGGGTCACCCTGAATACGGCCACATGGAAGGCATTGAGACAACAACTGGCCCACTGGGTCAGGGCATCGCCAATTCCGTCGGCTTTGCCATCGCCGAAGAAATCCTGCGTGCACGTTATGGCAAGGCTGTTGTGGACCACCACACCTACGTCATCGCGGGTGACGGTTGCCTTATGGAAGGCGTGTCCCAAGAGGCAATCGGCCTTGCAGGTATGCAAAAGCTCGGTTCGTTGATCGTGTTCTTTGATAACAACAACATCACAATCGACGGTACCGTTGATCTGGCGGACATCACCGATCAAAGCGCACGTTTTGAAGCGTCCGGTTGGCACGTGATTGAAATCGACGGCCATGACCCAGTCGCCATCGACAAAGCCATCATTGAAGCCAAAGCTGACCCACGTCCGTCTATGATTTCCTGCAAAACCCACATCGCACTGGGCCATGCAGCACAGGACACATCCAAAGGCCACGGCGCCCTAACAGATGCTGAACAAATGAAAGCGGCCAAGGCTGGCTACGGCTGGGACTACGCCCCGTTTGAAATCCCTGCGGATGTGAAATCCCAGTGGGAAGCCATGGGCGAGCGCGGTGCAGCCGCACACGCTGAATGGCAGGCACGCTTTGATAAGCTGTCCAAGTCCAAGCAGGACGAATTCAACCGCGCCCTGAACCTTGATGCGCCTAAAAAGCTGTCCGCAGCGATCAAGTCCTTCAAAAAGCAGGCGTCTGAAGCCGGTGCTAAGGTTGCAACGCGTTCAAGCTCTGAAAAGGTGCTTGAGGTTGTGAACCCGATCATGATGGAAACTGTTGGCGGCTCCGCTGACCTGACAGGGTCCAACAACACCAAAACGGCTGATCTGGGCGTCTTCAACCCTGACAACCGCGCTGGGCGCTTCATCCACTACGGCATCCGTGAGCACGGTATGGCCGCAGCGATGAACGGTATGGTCCTGCACGGCGGCATTCGCCCCTATTCCGGTACGTTCATGTGCTTCACCGACTACGCACGTGGTGCGATGCGCCTGTCTGCGTTGATGGAAGTCCCGACTGTCTACGTCATGACACACGACTCCATCGGCCTTGGCGAAGATGGCCCGACACACCAGCCAGTTGAGCACCTTGCCATGCTGCGCGCGACACCAAACACCCACGTGTTCCGCCCTGCCGACAGTGTGGAAGTGGCCGAAGCTTGGGAACTCGCACTGACGGCCAAGAAAACACCGTCTGTTTTGTGCCTGTCCCGTCAGGGTCTTCCGCTTGTTCGCACCGAACATAAGAACAAGAACATGTCAGCACAGGGTGCTTACGTGTTGGCAGATGCCGAGAACGGCAAACGTCAGGCGATCTTGATGGCGACAGGTTCTGAAGTCAGCGTTGCGATGGCTGCCCGTGACATTCTGGAAGCTGAAGGCATCGGGACACGCGTTGTGTCCATGCCATGTTGGGAGCTGTTCGAAGCGCAAGACCCAGCAATCCGCAAGCGCGTGCTTCCGGGTGGTCCAGTGCGTGTTGCCATTGAAGCTGGTGTGCGCCTTGGTTGGGACAAATGGCTACTGGGCGAGCGCGGCAAAGAAGCCAAAGCTGACTTTGTTGGCATGAACAGCTTTGGTGCCTCCGCCCCTGCCCCTGAACTGTTTGAAAAGTTCGGCATCACTGCCGAAGCGACAGCGCAAAAGGTTCGCGATTTGTTGGCATAACGCCAACACCGCAACAAGAATTTGGGCCACAGTTTCGTGTTTCACACGGGATTGTGGCCCTTTTCGTTTCTGCTAGGCTTTCACGCGAACCGACTGGAGCCGAAGAATGATGAAACTGACCGCCCTAATGACTGCTGCAACCTTCGCTTTGACAGCATGTGGCGTGCCGCAAAGTCAGGTTTCACCAAAAGGTGAGGTGTCTCAACCTCGGCAGTATAACACAGGCTTCACCGTCGCGCCGTCAAACGCACCGAGCGGCCCACAGGTAGATAATTTCGCGCGCAGCTTTCTAGACAGCATCCAAGCGCAATCCATTGCAGAGCGCCGCGAATACTGTGGCTACATCTTCATTGACAACACTGGCCGTTTGCAAGGCACGCCGCCACGCCCTGGATCGTTTGCAGGTTGCGACATGCCAATTCCACGTGCAGGACAAGGCATCATCGCCAGCTACCACACACACGGTGCCTACGGGCGCGCCTATGACAACGAAGTCCCATCAGTCATCGACCTCGCGTCTGACTTCCAGTTTGGCATAGATGGCTATGTCTCAACGCCTGGTGGTCGTGTCTGGCTGGTAGACTTCCAAACGCAATCTACGCAACAGCTTTGCGGCTTGCGCTGCGTAACATCGGACCCCGGCTTTGTGCCACAAGGTGAAGCCGGAATTCGCCAGTCCTATTCGATTGAAACACTACAACGACGGTTTGCAGGTTTCTGATTTAGTGGTGTGCTTTTGAGCCTGTGAAGGATCCAATAATCGGCCCAATCACGCGGGTTACGACTGGGATCAAAAGCAGGCCAACAGCCAAACCAAGAACCCCGTCACTAAACGCCGTCACAGCCCAGTTCCCAAAACCATTGTCCCCAGCAATGCTGTGCGACAGATCTTTGATAAAGCTATAAGGCTGCGCCCAGCCTAGGAAGTTCGGGTCATGCAATCCGTGCACAAGGATGGACCCACCAACCCAAAGCATCGCAGCCGTGCCCACAATAGACAGGACAGTCAACAAATGCGGCATTCCGTGGACAAGCCCTCGGCCAACCCCGCGGCCCGCGCCTGATTTTGCGTTCAACGCCAACCAAGCCCCGACGTCATCCATTTTCACAATCAGCGCGACGGTTCCGTACACCACGATGGTAATCGCAACCGCAATCGCGGCCAGTGTCATTCCCTGCAACCAAATGGATGCATCGGGAAATTCTGCAACAATACTATTCAGTGAAATCGTCATGATCTCAGCGGACAGAATGAAGTCTGTCTTGATCGCACCTTTAACACGGCTTTCTTCCAGATGCGCCGGATCGCCTGCATCCATGTCCGCATCCACGTAAGCATCATGATGCGGGCGTATGACATGATAAATCTTCTCTGCGCCCTCAAAGCACAGATATAGCCCGCCTAACATCAACAACGGGATCAGCAGCCACGGCGCGAAATAGTTCAGCAACATCGCCACCGGAAGCAGGATCACCAGCTTACTGAAAAACGATGCCCGTGCAATTTTCCAGATGATCGGCAGTTCGCGCTTGGGGTTCAGCCCTGTGACATACTTCGGCGTAACAGCCGCATCATCGATGATAACGCCCGCCGCCTTGGTGCCCGCTTTGGCGGCCATGCTAGCCACATCATCAATACTGGTCGCCGCAATCCGTGTCAGGGCTGCTACGTCATCCAACAGGGCAATCAATCCGCTCATCATCAACTCCAAGTCTGTGTTGGTGCAGAACCTAGCGGCCAGTGACATATCTGCAAGACCCTTGCTGATTCTTAACGCCCAAGTTTTCGCAACGGTAACACAAACGGTTAGCGCAAACGTCACACCAAGGGCGGCAATCTGTTAGCGCAAACCTGCGGCAGCGGGGCACAGTTATCGCTAACATATTGAAAAAGCGCGTCTTTAGTCTTGGTCCATCCCAGCAGCTCTAATAAGGAAGGCTTAGTCAAATTGACCTGAAGGAACAGTAATATGACCGTCACAGTAGGTATCAACGGATTTGGCCGTATTGGGCGCTGCACTCTCTCCCACATCGCGGAAAGTGCACGCAACGATATTCAAGTTGTCAAAATCAACGCGACCGGGCCGGTTGAAACCAATGCGCACCTTCTACGATACGACTCAATTCACGGGCGCTTCCCTGGCGATATCACGGTGAATGACGGCAAACTCGACCTTGGTCGCGGTCCAATCGACGTGATGTCGACCTATGATCCACAGGAACTGGACTGGGACGGCTGCGATATCGTCCTTGAATGCACAGGCAAGTTTAATGACGGTGTTAAGTCTTCGGTTCACCTTGAGCGCGGCGCAGGCAAAGTCCTGATCTCTGCCCCCGCCAGCAATGTCGACAAGACAATCGTGTACGGCGTAAACCACCGCGAGCTTGGGGCCGACCACCGCATGGTGTCCAACGGGTCCTGCACCACCAACTGCCTTGCGCCACTTGCCAAAGTGCTGAACGACGCCATCGGCATTGAGCGCGGCATCATGACCACGATCCACAGCTACACAGGTGATCAACCCACGCTAGACCGCCGCCACGAAGACCTCTACCGCGCCCGCGCTGCGGCCATGGCGATGATCCCGACAAGCACAGGTGCCGCCAAAGCGCTGTCGCTGGTGCTGCCGGAAATGGAAGGCAAGCTCGACGGGACCGCCCTGCGCGTTCCAACGCCAAATGTCTCGGCCGTTGATCTGACGTTTGAAGCCGCCAAAGACGTGACCGTTGAAGACGTGAACGCCGTCGTCGCAGAAGCCTGCGCTGGGCACATGGGCATGGTGATGGCTTATGATCCAGAACCCAAGGTCTCGATCGACTTCAACCACACCCCAGAAAGTTCAATCTTTGCGCCTGACCAAACCAAAGTCATCGGCGGACGCACCGTGCGCGTTCTGGCTTGGTACGACAACGAATGGGGTTTCTCGGTGCGTATGGCTGACGTTGCTGCGCATATGGGTCGGTTGAACTAAAGCCATAGTTTCGCCAAATCGTTATACTAGCAGCGGTGCGACCCAAAAGGACGCGCCGTGGATACGACCTATATCGATAATCTTACTCAACTGGCAGAACGCCACCTAGAAGCCAAACTGCGCAACAGTTGGCTTCGAGCGGCGATCGGTTTCGGTAGCGCGGTGGCGTTCTTAGTCTGGTCCTATGTAGAATTCTCACACCTTGGGTACGTACCAGCGATGGGTATCATTTTTTCGGGCTACATCCTCGCGGGTGGCACCCCAAAGTTCTTACGGCAGATCAAAACGATTGCGTCCGCCCCTGTTCGCGCTACTGCCTCATACCAAGACCAACAAAGCAAGATTCGGCGTGGCCTTCTTTCACAAGAATTCGACACTGCAACGATCCGCACACTCCAACGAAACCTGAAAGTTGCGCTCATTGTGCGTATGCTGGGCCTTGTTGCATTGCTGTCCCTCTATCCAATCGTGACGATACTAACGGATGACGGGCAGCGTGGCGCTTATAAGCACAATCATGTCACCGGCGAGGTTCTCATTTCCCAAGATGGTCGAGAATGGTATGGCATAGGCCCATGACAACACGCTTCGCCTTCATCCTATTCGCGCTAATCGCCGCGTTTTTCGTACTGGATACCTACGTCCTGAACCTGAATGCTGGGGTGTTTCTTGGTAAAAAGATCCTAAATCTGATGAACTGGATCGCTATCTGGCGTTAGATCCGCGTCAGACGGGTTGACCTTTTCTTATATTTGGGGATGTTAGCGCCAACAGCGGCAGCATGTTGTTGCCGCACCCGCTGATCCAAAACTGGAGGCTCCCATGGCAGTAAAAGTAGCAATCAATGGCTTTGGCCGTATCGGACGCAATGTATTGCGCGCCATCATCGAATCCGGCCGCACAGACATTGAAGTCATCGCAATCAATGATCTCGGCCCTGTCGAGACGAACGCGCACCTGTTGCAATACGATTCAGTTCACGGCCGCTTCCCGCATGCCGTGACAACAACCGAAGACACAATTGATGTCGGTCGTGGCCCGATGAAGGTAACCGCACTCCGTAATCCGGCAGACCTGCCTTGGGGAGACGTTGATATCGTGCTGGAATGTACGGGCATCTTCACGTCCAAAGAAGCGTGCCAAGCGCACCTTGAAAACGGATCCTCCCGCGTGTTGATCTCCGCACCAGGTAAGGATGCTGACAAAACGATCGTTTTCGGCGTAAACGATGGAACGTTGACGGCAGACGACATCGTTGTCTCCAACGCATCATGCACCACGAACTGTTTGTCCCCTGTTGCTAAAGTTCTGAACGACGAAATCGGCATCGTCAAAGGCTTTATGACAACAATCCACAGCTACACAGGTGATCAGCCAACACTGGACACTATGCACAGCGATTTGTACCGCTCCCGTGCTGCTGCCCTGTCAATGATCCCGACGTCTACTGGCGCTGCAAAGGCCGTGGGTCTGGTGCTGCCAGAACTGGCCGGAAAGTTGGACGGCGTCGCGATCCGCGTGCCAACACCCAACGTATCCGTGGTCGACATGACATTCGAAGCCGCCCGTGACACAACAGTCGAAGAAATCAACGACGTAATTCGTGCAGCAGCCGGATCTGGCCCACTAAAGGGTATTCTTGGCTTCACGGACAAGAAATTGGTTTCTATCGATTTCAACCACGACCCACATTCTTCGATTTTTCACACCGAACAAACACGCGTCATGGAAGGCAAAATGTGCCGTATCCTGACATGGTATGACAATGAATGGGGTTTCTCTAACCGCATGGGCGACACAGCCGTGGCTATGGGTAAACTTCTGTAACCCACACCAAACAACCATTTTCTAAGGGCCATCCAATCGGGTGGCCCTTTTTTATTGCTCTGTAAAAACGAACCTATGCAAAAAATGCAATCCCCTTAGCGCAAACGAGAGGCTAGTGCTGCAGCGCAGCATGACTAGATTGGTGTCAAGGCAAACACATATCCATGGAAAGGATACGCTATGACACTTATAAACACCCTTCGCGATCGCCTGACCAAACGCGCCGCATACAACCGAACCCGTTTCGAACTCGCAAATTTGCCCGTAGAGTTCGCGATCAACGATCTTGGGATTTGCCCAGCTGACGCAAGCAAGATCGCAGCCAAGGCTGTTTACGGCTAATCCATCACCAATCTATGATAACGACAGAAACGAAAAAGGTCATGGTGCGGCTAAAGACAAAAGGGTGCACCATGCCCGAATCCAAAAACCGTAGCCGTCAGAAATCTGCGCACCCTACTCAGAAACCGATGACGCGGCGCGATATAATGCAGCAGGCGGGCCACAGTACGGCGCTGGTGCCTTGGCTTTAGGAGTCGGAGGAGCAGTTTTCGCTATCGATTTTCGCAAGAAATTGGACGAAGGCAATCTGGCAAAAATTGGCCAAGGCAAGCCAAAAACCCTGTCCGCGCACATCAAATACGACAGGTCCCCACAAGCGGTGCAATCACTTTTTCTGTAACCGAACCTCAAGGGCATCTCGCACAGCATCAGGGACAAACTTACTGACATCCCCATCAAGGCGTGCGATTTCTTTGACCAGTTTACTCGCGATTGCCTGATGCTGAGCTTCAGCCATCAGGAATACTGTTTCAATGGTGTTATCCAATTGTCGATTCATGCCAACCATTTGATATTCATATTCAAAATCGGCAACAGCACGAAGTCCGCGAATAATAATCGACGCGCCAACATCCTTAGCGCAGTCGATTAGCAGGTTTTCAAACGGATGGGCGACGATCTCGCATCCGGTTTCCTCAGACAGAATGGCGCATTCGGCTTCAATCATTGCCACACGTTCTTCGAGGCTGAACAGCGGTCCCTTGTCGCGATTGATCGCGACCCCGATGACCAGCTTGTCGACCAAGGAACAGGCACGCCGGATGATATCGACGTGCCCCAATGTGACGGGATCAAACGTTCCCGGATAAAGCCCAATGCGCATGGTAGTCCTCACCTTGATTGTGGGGGGCAAGACACCCTAACACGAGCAAGAATGCAAGCGTCCTAGTGACCCATCACCATACCAGTCAGCGCGTCGCGTTCCGCTGCCAGTTCAGCAAGGCGTGCTTTAACCGCATCGCCAATTGAAATCAGGCCAACCATCGTATCGCCATCCATTACTGGCATGTGGCGAAAACGCCCTTCGGTCATCTTGCTCAGGACGGTGTCTGACGTGTCAGAAGGACCACATGTCGTCAGCTTGCTGGTCATCAGGTCTTTGACAAGGCGTGTCATGCAGCTTGGCCCCTGCCGTCCCAATTCACGAACAACATCGCGCTCCGACAGAATGCCTGCTGGCGTCGCGCCGCCATCATCGCTGACAACAATCGTACCAATCCTTTTATCCGACATAATACTTACGGCCTCTGAAACAGGTGCATCAGAGGTCAGCGTGATAACGCCGCCCGTGTCTTTGGACTTGAGGATTTGGGATACGATCATGGCAATCTCCTATTGTGAATGCCTCAAGTGTCGCGCCCAGCGTGTGCTGGAGTCAAGCAACCTGACAAATAAGCCGTAAAATCGGGACCTTGAACGACCGAAGTAAGGTCGGGAAAAGCCCCGATAGACCGTTGAAAATAAGCGCCCTGACGCGCGAAGGAGCAGCACACTGACCGACGCAGACGTATCCCTTTCCTAACCGGCAGTGACCCAGACACAGAAAGCGATCTGTTACCCTAAGGGTAAAATTCTGGGATAGATTGAAACTTTAAACGCTTACTTGACGTAACTCAGCGTGCTCACCTGCTCTTGGTGGGTATTGATTTTGAAAGGACTTAACTATGACCACCCGCCGTAATTTCCTCTCCCGTGGTGTTGCGACCCTTGCAGCCCTGCCCGTTTTGGCGACTGCCGCACGCGCTCAAACAACGCATACAGTTACCATTAAGAACATGTCGTTCAATCCTGCAAACCTGACAATTTCGGCAGGCGATACAGTGACTTGGGTGAACGAAGACCGTCCACGCCACAGCGCATGGGAAGACAATGGCAACACCTTTGACACAGGACTTTTGGCGAAGGGCGAGTCCGCAAGCGTGACGTTCAACGCCGCCGGATCATTTAACTATCGTTGCCGCCCGCACGCGAATATGCGCGGAACTATAACCGTTTCATAAGATACGGTTTCACGCAGGTGTGAATCTGTGTGGCTTGATCCTTTAGCCCATCCGTGTGAAGAAAAGACAAACATCGGATGGGCAGATCATGCAAAGCAAACGTACATTCATACTCGGCGCAGCAGCAACACTGGCAACACCAATGTTGGTGCGCGCGCAAGAAGCGCCAGATCGCAACGCATCTTCTTTCGTTACACAAAACTGGCAAGACCACTTCCAGTCCCTTGGACGCGGTGCAATTCTCGCTGACATCACGTCGCGCGCACTGCACTATTGGGGGGCTGACGGCAGCTATCGTTTGTACCCGTCTTCCGTTCCGATGACCGAAGCCCTAACGCGCCGTGGGTATTCCCAAATTGTGCGCAAGCGTGTTGGACCGACATGGACGCCAACCGCGGCCATGCGCCAGCGCGATCCGTCCCTGCCCCAAATGATGGAAGCAGGTGCGGGCAATCCACTGGGCACTCACGCGATGTACCTTGATTGGCCCGCGTACCTGATCCACGGCACGCACGACACGCGCAAGATCGGACGTCAAAGCTCTTCCGGCTGTATTGGCTTGTACAACGAACACATCGCAGAACTCTTTTCTGTGGTGCAAGTCGGCACCCAAGTCCGCCTTCTGTAAAAGACGTCGCTGCGTTTATTCCGCAGCGACCGCTTTCTTAGGTTTCAGCATCTCTTTGAGGTACTGACCGGTAAAGGATTCCGCGACTTCAGCGATTTCTTCAGGGGTACCGACAGCAACCACAGTGCCGCCTTTATCGCCACCCTCAGGGCCAATATCGATCACGTGATCGGCCGTTTTTACGACGTCCAAGTTATGTTCAATCACAATGACCGTGTTGCCGAGCTCGACCAGCTCATGCAGCACCTCTAGCAATTTTCGAACATCCTCGAAGTGCAAACCGGTGGTTGGCTCGTCCAAAATATACAATGTGCGACCTGTGGACCGTTTGGCCAATTCCTTGGACAATTTCACGCGCTGCGCTTCACCACCCGACAATGTCGTCGCCTGTTGCCCAACTTTGATGTAGCCAAGGCCCACACGCATCAGTGCATCCATCTTGTCGCGAATGCTTGGGACGGCCTTAAAGAACTCCTGCGCCTCTTCCACGTTCATGTCCAAAACATCAGCAATCGACTTGCCCTTGAACCGAATTTCCAACGTCTCGCGGTTATAGCGCGCGCCCTTACAGGTTTCACACTCGACATAGACGTCCGGCAGGAAGTGCATCTCGATCTTGATGACACCGTCCCCTTGGCATGCCTCACATCGCCCGCCCTTCACGTTGAAGCTGAAGCGACCGGGTTTGTACCCACGCGCCTTGGCTTCGGGCAGTCCGGCGAACCAGTCACGGATCGGGGTAAATGCACCGGTATAGGTCGCAGGGTTGGATCGCGGCGTGCGTCCAATTGGACGTTGGTCAATGTCGATGACCTTATCAAGGTGCTCAAGCCCTTTGATCGTTTCGCACGGCGCAGGCGTTTGGCGTGCACCATTCAGGTTCATCGACGCGGTCTTAAACAGTGTCTCAATCGTCAGCGTGGATTTACCGCCACCAGAAACGCCCGTCACACAAACGAACTGGCCCAATGGGAAATCAACATCGATAGCTTGCAAGTTGTTCCCGCTCGCCTTCTTAACGCTGACCTTTTTCTTTTTCCCTTTACGGCGCACCTTTGGCACGGCGATTTCGCGACGTCCGGCCAAATAGTCGCCCGTAATACTGTCAGGGTTGGCAATAATGTCCGCAGGCGTGCCTTTGGCGACAACCTGACCACCGTGCACACCCGCACCTGGCCCAATGTCGAACACATAGTCGGCCTCGCGCACGGCTTCTTCGTCGTGCTCAACCACGATCACCGTATTCCCTTGATCACGCAGGTTTTTCAGCGTGGTGAGCAGGCGATCATTGTCGCGTTGGTGCAAGCCAATTGACGGTTCATCAAGAACATAAAGCACGCCTTGCAAGCCCGAACCGATCTGGGACGCCAGTCGAATGCGCTGGCTTTCACCACCCGACAATGTGCCGGAATTGCGCGACAACGTCAGGTACTCAAGGCCGACATTGTTCAAAAACCCAAGGCGCTCGCGGATTTCTTTCAGGATCGCGACCGCGATTTCGTTTTTCTGTTTCGTCAGCGCATCCGGCACCGACAGGCACCAATCAAACGCTTCCTTAATGGACATCTGTACGACTTGACCAACGTGCAACCCGCCTATTTTCACTGCCAATGCTTCCTCGCGCAGACGGTAGCCACCGCACGCCCCACAGGAACGATTGTTCTGGTAGCGTTCAAATTCTTCGCGGATCCAGTTGGAATCCGTCTCGCGGTAGCGACGTTCCATGTTGGGGATCACGCCCTCGAACGCGCGGCTTACCTCATAAACACGACCGCCTTCGTCATAGCGGAACTTGATCTCTTCATCGCCAGACCCGTGCAAAAACACCTGCTGAACAAAGGCCGGCAAGTCCTTCCAACGCTCGTTTTTATCAAAGTCATAGTGCTTGGCGATGGCTTCGATCGTTTGCAGAAAATACGGGCTTTTACCTTTACGCCACGGCGCCAGCGCCCCGTCATACACTTTTAGCGTTTTGTCTGGAACGACGAGGGATTCATCAAAAAACAGCTCAACCCCCAAACCATCACATTCCGGACACGCCCCAAACGGCGCGTTGAATGAGAACAGACGCGGCTCAATCTCAGGAATGGTGAAACCAGACACTGGACAGGAAAAGTTCTCGGAAAACGTAATGCGCTCAGGATCGCCCTCTTTTGGGGCGGTTTCCAGAATCGTAATGCCATCCGCCAAATCGAGCGCCGTGCGGAAACTATCCGCCAGCCGTGTTTCCAGCCCTTCGCGCACAACGATCCGGTCAACCACTACGTCTATGTCATGGCGGAATTTCTTGTCGAGCGTGGGCGGCTCATCCAGTTCATAGAATTCGCCGTCAACTTTAACACGCTGAAAGCCCTGCTTGCGTAACTCTAGGAATTCTTTGCGATATTCGCCCTTACGGTCCCGCACGATGGGGGCCAAAAGGAACCCGCGGGTCCCCTCTTCCATCGCCATCACACGGTCAACCATGTCTTGCACTTGCTGGGCTTCAATTGGCAAACCCGTCGTCGGGGAAAACGGCGTGCCGACACGCGCAAACAGCAGGCGCATGTAGTCGTAAATCTCAGTCACAGTACCGACGGTCGAACGCGGGTTCTTACTCGTCGTTTTCTGCTCAATCGAAATCGCAGGGCTGAGGCCAGAAATATGATCGACGTCCGGCTTGCCCATCATGTCCAAGAACTGCCGCGCATAGGCCGAAAGCGATTCCACATAGCGGCGCTGGCCTTCGGCATAGATCGTGTCAAACGCGAGCGAGGACTTCCCAGAGCCAGAAAGCCCTGTAATCACAACAAGTTTGTCACGTGGAATATCAACGTCGATGTTCTTGAGATTATGTTCCCGCGCGCCGCGCACTTCGATGTTCGTCAACTCAGCCAAGGCATGACCCCCTATTTCAAACCACCACATGGTGCCGTTGCATGTGGTAACCAGTCTCTATTTAGAACATTCCGCGAACACAAGAAAGGGTTAACCTCACACTGCTGACATTCGCGCGGCGCGATACGCAAGCCCCGCAAAAACCGCGCCCATGATGCAAATCACGATGCTTATTCCAGCAATTCCCCACAGATTCCCGGTGACAAGCGCATAAATCGGCGTGCCACAAAACGTGCCCACATTCCCGATCTGTGCCATGGAACCGTTCGCGCGTGCTTGGTCTTCTGGTGCAGTGTTCAATTCAGGAACGGCCGCGAAATTCGCGCCTGCTGTCAGCCCTGTGATAAACAACGCCACCAACGTCACAATGATCGATCCCGTCAACGCCATCAGCGCAAACAGGACAATTCCAGCAGAAAACCCATAGACCGAAAGCTTCGATGCGGGCACCCGTTTAGCGATGAACCCTGCCGCAAAGGTGCCGGATAGGTTTGCCAATGGCAGAACCGGCGTCAGCCATGCTGCACCCAACGTGTTCGGCAAAAACGCGACCAATGCAATGAAGATTGAGGTGTAAATCCCATGTCCCAGCCCCGGTGCGAAGTAGCGCGGGTTGGTGTAAATCGTGCGGTGCAGCGTGAATATATTGGGCATCGCGGCCCCTGCTGCCATGACCTTGGGCAGAACAAACCAGACAACTGGGAACATCAACGCCAGCAATACCCCATGGGCGCGGTACACAGCCCAATGCCCGCCCCAGCCTTCGATCACTGGAATAACAAGTGCCAATAACGCAAAACCAACGCCAAAGAAGGTTCCCCAAATACCCATCACGACAGCCTTGTCGTTGGGCTTAGCCAACGCAACCATCATCGTCGGCAACGCAACGACAAGTAACAAATGCCCGAATCCTTCAATGATCCGCGTGACCATGAACCACTCGAACGGCATCTTTTGCCCTTGGATTAAAGACACCGCAGCAGACATCGCAACAGCCCAAAGGACTGCGCGGCGCGCCCCGATTTTCGCAACAAAGAAACCCGAAATCGCGCCTCCCAATATACCAACAACGGCAACCCCAGACACAGCCAGTGGCGCTGGATGGTTTTGGTAAGCGGCTTGAAACCCATCAAGCGTCAGCGTCAGCTTTGCGAATTGCGCCGCTGCCAAAAGGCCGGTCGTCCAGAGCAGCCCGATAAGCGCCCAGTTGGTGCGTTGCGTTTCCATATGTGATGGCTACGCCCCCTTCGTATCGGGGACAACCCACGAAAAAGGGCGCCACAATAGGGCGCCCATTTAAGTCTTCAAAAACGTCAGCGTTACATGTGAATAACGCGGTCGTAAGCGTCTAATACGCTTTCGTGCATCATCTCTGACAGGGTTGGATGCGGGAAGACAGTTTCCATCAGGTCTTCTTCCGTTGTCTCTAGTTTACGCCCAATAACATAGCCTTGGATCAGCTCAGTGACTTCTGCGCCAACCATGTGCGCCCCAAGCAATTCACCCGTCTTCGCGTCAAAGATGGTTTTGACCAAGCCTTCAGGTTCGCCCAATGCGACGGCTTTTCCGTTACCGATAAACGGGAAACGACCTACTTTGACCTTGTAACCCAGCTCTTTGGCTTTCGCTTCGGTGTAGCCAACGCTTGCGACTTGTGGGTGGCAATAGGTGCAACCCGCAATGCTTTCTGGCTTTACAGGATGCGCGGATTTACCTGCGATCAGGTCAGCGACCATAACACCTTCGTGGGATGCTTTATGCGCCAACCAAGGAGCGCCCGCGATATCGCCGATGGCATAAACCCCTTCAACACCAGTGCGGCAGAATTCATCGGTCACAACATGCGTGCGATCAATCTTCACACCGGCCTCTTCAAGGCCAAGACCTTCAACATTGCCCACGATGCCAACAGCTGAAATCACAGTGTCGAACTCTTGTTTTTCGATTTTACCGCCAACTTCAATGTGCGCGGTGACTTTACCTTTGCCGCGGTCCAACTGTTTGACCATGGCTTTTTCCATGATCTTCATGCCCTGTTTCACAAACTGCTTCTTGGCGAATTTGGAAATGTCTTCGTCTTCCACAGGCAACACACGGTCCATAACTTCGACAACGGTCGTGTCTGCGCCCAATGTGTTGTAAAAGCTGGCAAATTCGATGCCAATCGCACCAGAACCGATCACTAACAATTTCTTTGGCATACGCACCGGATCAAGAGCAGCCCTGTATGTCCAAACCAAATCACCGTCTGCTTCAAGGCCAGGCAGCTCACGCGCACGCGCACCTGTTGCAATGATGATGTTCTTAGCAGTCAGATCTTCAGTGCCTTTGTCCGTCTTAACGCTGACCTTGCCTTTGCCAGCAATCTTGGCCTCCCCCATGACAACTGTCACCTTGTTCTTTTTGAACAAGCCGCGAATGCCGCCTTCCATTTGCTTGGCAACACCGCGTGAGCGTTTCACAACGGCAGGCAGATCATAGTCGATCTTTTCGGCGGATAGGCCAAATTCCTTAGCCCGTTCCATTAGGTGGAAAACTTCGGACGATCGCAGCAATGCTTTTGTCGGGATACACCCCCAGTTCAGACAAATGCCGCCCAGATGTTCGCGTTCAACCACACAAACCTTCAGGCCCAGTTGTGCGCCACGAATAGCCGCTACATAGCCACCAGGCCCCGCACCAATTACGATCATATCAAAGTTTTGAGCCACGCTGGGATCCTCCTCATCCGAATATAGTTTAGCATTAAACTACTTTTCAAACTAGAACCAGTGACCGAACGTCAATTCAGCTATGCACAGGTGTCACAGCTTCGCGAGTGCCAGTTTTTGCGAGTCTGACGCAATTTCGCCCGTCGGATTTTGCAGTATAAAGTGCCTCATCCGCGCGTTTCATCACCACACTTGGCGCAGTGGAATCACCACAATAGGCCGCAACGCCCGATGAAATCGTTACGCGTGGGAGCAGGCCAAACGCTGTGCGCACTTCAATTTCCGAAACGCTGGATCGAAGGGCTTCGGCCTGTTGCATCGCTTCATCCTCAAGGCATTGGGGTAAAAGGACTGCGAATTCTTCCCCCCCAACACGGGCGCAAACCGCACTATTGGGCAAAACTGCCAACATACATTCGGCAAGCGCACGTAGAACCATGTCCCCCGCTTCGTGCCCATGGTTGTCGTTAAACGTTTTGAACTTGTCCGCATCCAGAGAAATCAGGCTAAACCCCTTCCCACCACGATCAGCGACCGACGTTTCACGACGCATCGCATCCATAAAATAGCGACGATTATATAAACCCGTCAGGGGGTCGCGGATGGATTGGTCATGCAGTTCATCCCGAAGTTTCACATTGGCAATCGCCATCGAAATATGTTCACCACAACGCGCGGCGAACCGGCCCAATGACTTGATTTCCGAACGTGACATCCCTGTTTTGAAGTTGATATGCAAAAGCCCAACTGTATCCCCATGTGCGATGATCGGAATGCAAATATAATCGCCTAATGTCTCTGTGGATTGCTCAGATAGGTGATCGCATGGAAAACATAGCGCATCTGGATTGTGCTCATAAACGCGACCACGCCGCAAAGACCAACATGAATCCGGTGTGATGTGGGCGTTGATGGCATTTTCCTGCCCCCACTCACACGCGCCATCCAGTACATCGCGTGAGTTGGAATATAGGTACAATTCGCCGTAACTGTCCGGCAGCAGATAGCCCATAAATTTAGCAACAATTTTGAACAACTCATCCAACGATTTGCACGACTGCAACCATTCATCCAGATCAGACAGGGTGCGTGCTTCGGCGCGACGCGCGCGCTCCTCTTGGAGAATTGAGCTCGATTTACTTTCCGCATCTTCAGCTGCCTTTTTCGCCGCCGCAAGTTCGCGTGCTGCCTCTCGCGCTTCGGTGACGTTGGTACAGGTGACAACATACCCGCCTTCCCGCGTGGGCCGCGCATGGCATTCCACAACATCACCCGATGGAAGAATTCGATCATACTGATACGCAACGCGGGTGTTGGAATGCTTGCGCATTTCGGCCAGCTTTTCATCTGTATACTCACCGCGAAGCACTGCGGCCGCCAAAAACTCATCCCGGTTCGTGCCAATTCCAAGGGCCGACCGTTCAAGCTCAAGCACCTCGTATATGCGGGTATTGTGCAACTCGCATGTGCCATCCGCCGACCAGAGGATGATCCCCTGTTCCATCACGTTCATGATTTGGGTCGCCAGCATTAAGCCAGCATCATCCGTATTTTGGCTATCGCGCCATGATAGGGGCTGGGAAACCAGCTCACCGCCGTCAATCGCTTCAGATTTCGTCATATGAGAGCCCCGTTAATGCACGGAGATCCTATCTACCTAACACTTACGATCCGGTTAAGCGCCCCTAGTTTGCTGACGCCAGTTCATCGATAGCCCGTAGCGCGGCCCCGTAACCACCCTCAGAAATCCATGCGGATTCGGCTGCGGTTTGTGTACGTCCCAATGCTTCATTCCGGAATGGAAAGCGACCGAATTGGCGAATAACCAAGCGGTGCGCGCAAGCGTGGCGCAGGTTATCTGCACCGCTTTCTGGTAGACGTGTCTTCATCAACCGCACGCATCGATCCTGATCAATCAGGTTTTCGGAATGCATGAGAGGCATGTAAAAAAACTGGCGGACCGGTTCAGGAATACGAAGATCCCAATCGCGTTCAATGGCAATTTTCGCCGCCGCACGCGCGCTTTTGTCTGTCGCAAAACTGTCTTCATGCCCGCGAAACATATTGCGCGGAAACTGATCTGTTAGAACGATGTACCCTAGCGTGCCCACAGGTGAGGTAAGCCAAAGGCCGCATGCACCGGTTTGCGCTTCTTGCCAAGTGGTCAAAAAATTCTCACGAACTTGCGCGTCCAGTTCATCGGTGGCGACATACCAACCTTTCGGCCCGACGTCATCGACCCAATACGACAATACCTGCTCAGGCGTGACCATAGCCAACCCTTTCAATCGTTATCCGAGCCTTACGCTGACCCTTAAAGTCAAAGTTTGCAGAAACCGTTAAAGCTGACAACCTTTAGTAAGGTTCTTCCTGCTAAGCCTCCTGTTCGTCCAGTTCTGCATCGATATAAATTTCTTGTGCCAATTCCATCGCGACCGGTGACGCGTTGGCCATAACAGGCGTGTAGGAGACCTGATCTTCGATTGAGGTCTCGCTAGGACGTTGCAGCGCACGCACACCCCCATAAAACGCCATGCCAGACATCAACACGGCGACAACGACCCAGAACGCCGCTTCCCCGAATTGCCCCATGACAAACCCCAACAAAATCGGTCCAGAGATCGCACCGACGCCGTTAATAAAGATAAATCCAGCGGACGCAGCGGCCATGTCTTCATGCTCAAGAAAGTCGTTCGCGTAGGCAATATAAAGCGCATAAAGCGGATTAGACGTTCCCCCGACAATGGCGGCTCCAATCAGGATAATATAGAAATCCCCGCCCGACATCGCAGCCAACACCGCACCTGCACCACCCAGTGCCGCAAGACCAATAATTAGCGTGCGGCGGTCCATCCGGTCTGAAACCCAACCAATCGGATACTGCGCAACCAATGCCGCGATATAGATAAGCGACACCAATAGCGAAATCTGCGCAACACTTAGACCCGCTTGGGTGCCATAAACGGCCGTCATCCCGAACTGCGCCGCAAACACACCGCCAAGAAGAAACATCCCGACTGACGCCAATGGTGACGTCTGAATGAGGTTCTTGACCTTCATTGGCCGCGTCGCTTCAAATGACGGTGTTGGCACAACGGACAGCAAAATAGGGGCAAACGCCAAGGACACGAGGACCGACGGGATGATGAACAAGGTGTACCCGCTCACATCCCCGACGCTCAGGATGCCCTGCGCCAAAACGATTCCCGACATCTGCGCCAGCATATAGATGCTAAGCGATTGCCCACGTGTCTCATTGGTTGCCGAGTTGTTCAACCAGCTCTCAGCGGTCACATACACGCCTGAAAAGCAGAAGCCGATTATGATGCGCCCCAACGTCCATGCCCAGACTTCTGGTAAGACTGGATACAAGATCAACACGGCCGAAATTGTAGAGCCGAGCGCCGCAAACACCCGCACATGCCCAACGCGGCGGATCATCTCTGGCGCCAGGCGCGACCCCCCCAGAAAGCCAAGAAAGTATGCGGACATAACGATCGACATCTGGAACGTTGAAAAATCCTCAAGTCCGCCGCGAACACCCAACAAGGTGCCCTGCAGACCGTTGCCGACCATCAGCATGAACATGCCAAGAAACAACGCCCAAGAGGAGAGGAATACCTTTAACATCGCGTGCCCTTTCAGATGAAAACCGACCACTCACCACCATTTGACGCTCATCTTCGCACGGGTCGATCATAAGAGCGACACGTAAGTGACGGAAGCGAACTAAATGGAATTGAGCAGTTTGGTTGTAAGGCCAGATATGCGTTCCGGCGGTCTATTGACCAGCAACCATTGGCCGGGGTTGGCGCAGTGTTTTCCAGAGCCAAAACAGCATAAGCAGTATGATTGTCAGTTCTGGTAGAGAAAGTAATCCTGAACGTTGAACCGCCTCGGGAAACGCAGAAGATCCTGGTCCAGTAAATGCGGACCCCGCTGCAATGAAAAAGCCGATACACATCCGCAAAAGATGTTGCGCGATCCGATGTTTGTTTGAAATTTGCGCTACCATGATCATGCGCACATCACCCCCAAGGGCGATAGCGGCCATGCCGAACAAGAAAAAGTAATCCTCAGCCGCGAAGCCAAACAGACGCGCCTCTGGCAGTGTCGTCGCATATACCCCTGCTGTAACGAGACCCGCCGCGTTTAAGAAATTGACCCCCGCAACGGCAGTAAAAAATCCTTTTATGCGCGGCGCACGAATACGCACTGCCAAGACACCGCTTGCCACCAAGGTTGCGCCAAGGACGCCTGCATGAAACGTGATCCAAAATGTCTCGTATTTTAGCGCACCAAGCAACGCGCCAAGCACGGAAGCCAGCCCCATACTCACCACAAAAA
>CALBVZ010000076.1 GCA_937969445.1 uncultured Octadecabacter sp.
GTCTGTGGGCAAAACATCGACAAAGGAAATGTTGCGCGCGGTGTTGTCCAAGCAAGGTAAATGCCATGCCGCCGAAGCATCCTACAATAACCATTGGGGCGTGCCACTGACGCTTGCCCGGATGCCTGCCGATACCGAATATGCCGTGATCGAGATCGGGATGAGCAATCCCGGCGAAATCACCCCGCTTTCCAAAATGGCGCGTCCGCATGTGGCGATGATCACAACCGTGGCGGCGGCACATTTGGCGTCTTTTGACAATCTCGCGGGGATTGCCGTCGAAAAGGCGAGCATCCTTGACGGGTTAGAGCCGGGCGGCGTTGCCGTCCTGAACGGTGATATCGAAACTGCGGATATTTTGCACGATCACGCAACCAAGGTCGGTGCTGCCAAAGTGATTTTTGGCGAAACGGCGTCCGACTGGACGTTGCAGAATGTGCGGATCAGCGGCGATGTGACCGTGATTGCCGCGCGACATGACGACCAAGAGTATCTTTTCAAACTTTCGGTGCCGGGGCGGCATTTTGCGATGAACGCGCTTGGGGCCTTGGCGGTGTGCGAAGCTCTTGGCGCTGACCCGGCCATTGCGGCGCAGGACATGGCGCTGTGGTTGCCGCCTGAGGGGCGTGGCAGCCGCGCGATTGTGGCGCTCGACGTGGGATCAGAGGAAGAGACGATTGACCTGATTGACGATGCGTTCAACGCCAATCCAACATCCATGGCCGCCGCGCTGGAGGTACTTGCCGCCACAACTCCCATCGACAACGTCGGTCGTATCATCAAAGGCCGCCGGATCGCCATTTTGGGTGACATGCTGGAACTCGGACCCGATGAGGCCAACCTGCACCGCGACTTAGCCTCAAACGCTGATCTGATACAGGCGGATCTGGTCCATTGCACCGGTCCTCGTATGAAACACCTGTTTGACGCACTTCCCGAAGAGATGCGGGGGCAGTGGATGGAAAACGCCAAGGACCTCGCCGCCAAGCCCGCCACGCTGGTGGATGCAGGTGACGTTGTGTTGGTCAAAGGCTCCAAAGGCAGCAAAGTCAGCTTGGTCGTTGACGCCATCCGCAAACTGGGGCATCCCGACACGATCTAGTGATAACGCGATGGGGTTTACGTATATGTTGTTTTGGCTCACGGCACTTTCTGACGGCGGGGACTTCTTCAACCTCTTTCGCTACATCACGTTCCGCGCAGGCGGCGCGTTTCTAACTGCGCTAATTTTCGGTTTTGTGTTTGGTCCATCCCTTATTCGTGTGCTGCGCAAGCGTCAGGGCAAAGGTCAGCCGATCCGTGATGACGGCCCAGAAAGCCACTTTGCCAAAGCGGGCACTCCGACAATGGGCGGTTTGCTGATTGTGGGCGCATTGCTAACGTCAACGTTGTTGTGGGCACGTTTGGATAACCCGTTTATCTGGATGGTATTATTCGTGACAATGTCGTTTGCTTTGATCGGATTTGCCGATGATTACGCAAAGGTGTCCAAGCAAAACACGGCGGGCGTATCTGGCAAACTGCGCCTTGCGCTGGGCTTTCTCATCGCGGCCGTTGCGGCCTATTGGGCGGCGCAATACCACCCCGTTGAGCTGTCCAACAAACTTGCCCTTCCTGTTTTCAAGGACGTTTTGGTCAACCTTGGCGTACTGTTCATTCCGTTTGCAATGATCGTCATTGTTGGTGCAGCGAACGCTGTGAACATGACCGACGGTTTGGATGGCCTTGCTATTATGCCCGTGATGATCGCGGCAGGTGCCTTTGCTGTCATCGCCTATTTCGTTGGCCGTACTGATTTCACAACCGAACTTGGCCTGCACTACGTTCCCGGAACCGGTGAGCTTGCTATCTTTGCAGCCGGAATTATCGGCGGCGGTTTGGGTTTCTTGTGGTACAACGCCCCACCTGCAGCCGTGTTCATGGGCGACACTGGATCGCTTGCACTGGGCGGCGCGCTGGGCGCAATCGCAGTCGCGACCAAGCACGAAATCGTTCTCGCAATCGTTGGCGGCCTCTTCGTGGTTGAGGCCATGTCCGTGATTATCCAAGTGCTGTACTTCAAGCGCACAGGAAAACGCGTGTTCCTTATGGCGCCGATCCACCATCATTATGAGAAAAAGGGATGGGCCGAACCGCAGATCGTTATTCGGTTCTGGATCATTTCCCTGATCCTCGCAGTGATTGGTCTTGCGACGTTGAAGGTCCGCTAAACGGGCATATTGTCCATCGGGTCGAATTCTTCTTCTGCGGGCGCAGGCGTTCCTGTTAGCCATGTTTCTGCAGCAGGTGCATCTTCCATATCAAACGCTTTGATTTCCAAACCAGGCATGAGCGCGCCTTCAATCTGGGCCGCCTTTTGCATCCACTTCGCATCTGTCAAAACAGCGCATTTTTCGAACCGTCGCATCGCGGTAAACAGCGCCGGAAGCCGTGCCATTTCAATCATGACGGCGGCAAATGTCGGCATCGCAAAATCTGCAATCTTTATTATCATTTGAGCATCAGACATGCCTTCGGATTTTTGGAATAGATCTTCGAGACCTAGTTTCATCATATCTGCATCCAGCGGCCCGCCGATTTCAAGGTCGAGGCGGTGAGAATTAGTTTTATGTACGAGTAACATCGCGCGTCCTCCTGTTTTGATTACAGTTTGATTTTACTTCATTCACGTATTGACCGCCTTGATCTGGCTCAATTGAATGGGATTACACAATCTTTGACGGCTTTGATCTGATGCTTGCGAAACCACGGCGCACGCGGCACTCTGCGCGCCAATCAAAGGGGCTAAAAACATGATTCCAGTTCAAGGTTATTCAGGCAAAACCGTCGCGGTTCTAGGCCTTGGACGATCAGGTCTTGCAACTGTCACGGCACTTCAAGCGGGCGGCGCTGATGTGATCGTGTGGGACGACAGCCCTGAAGCCGCTGACAAGGCGAATGACGCTGGCGCGACGCTGCGCGATCTGACCAAGCAGGGCGCGTTCAAGGATGTTGCCGCGCTGATAACATCCCCAGGAATTCCGCATCTATACCCTGAACCGCACCCAGCAATTGCACGCGCCATGACTGAAGGCTGCCCCGTCGACAATGACATCGGTCTGTTCTTTCGCAGCTTTGCCACGGGCGAGTGGGACAATTTCGAAACCATCCCAAAGGTCATTGCGGTGACTGGGTCCAACGGTAAATCTACGACCTCTGCGCTGATCCATCACATTCTGGAAGAGGCGGGCCGTCCGACCCAGTTGGCCGGAAACATCGGGCGCGGCGTTCTCGACATTGATGAAGCGCATGACGGCGAAGTTATCGTGCTCGAACTCAGCTCATACCAAACCGACCTTGCCCGCGCACTCACGCCGGATGTGGCCGTGTTCACCAATCTCTCATCGGATCATTTGGATCGCCACGCAGGGCATGGCGGTTATTTCGCCGCCAAACGACGCCTGTTCGCAGAAGGCGGGCCTGATCGCGCGGTGATCGGCGTGGATGAACCGGAAGGGAACTACATCGTTAACCAACTTTCTGAGGGGCCAACCGATGATCGTGTGATCCGCGTCTCAAGCGGTACCAAGCTTGGCGGGGATGGCTGGAACGTCTTCGCTCGCAAAGGTTTCCTGAGCGAAACGCGCAAGGGGCGGCAGGTCGCATCAATCGATCTACGCCAAATCGCGGGATTGCCGGGGGCGCATAATCATCAGAATGCCTGCGCCGCATATGCTGCGTGTCGATCTCTGGGGATTGGACCACGGGTGATTGAGCAAGCCTTGCACAGCTTTAAAGGCCTGCCGCACCGCAGTCAGCTGATCGCGCAGCGCGATGGCGTTGCATTTGTGAACGATAGTAAAGCCACCAACGTCGATTCAGCCGCCAAAGCGTTGGCAGCGTTCAGTAAGGTGCGTTGGATCTGCGGCGGGTTGGAAAAAGAGGGTGGGCTGGATGCGCTTTTGCCTGCCTCCACAGTTGTCAAAGCCTACGTCATCGGGCGTGAAGCCGCGGCGTTCGCTATGAAGCTCAAAGGCGTAGACGTGGAAATCTGCGGGGACATGAAATCGGCTGTGACAAAGGCCGCGGCGGATGCGCAATCGGGTGAAACCGTGTTGCTTGCCCCAGCCGCAGCATCCTTCGATCAATACGATAGCTTTGAGAAACGTGGCGATGATTTTGCGCGCCAAGTTGCTGATATAACTTAGAACGATGCTCCGTTTCGTTGCTCTAGCGATTGCGGCAGTATTTCTAACGGTAATTTCACAACTTGGCGGGATCGCGTTGCTGATCGCGGCCTGTTTTCGGCGCAAGTTTCTTACGTTCTTGGTTGTCTATTCGATGCTGTCGATTTCGGCTGTCTGGGTCGCCCCGATGTTTGGGCGCGTCGCGCTTTCATGTACGTCAAGCGGCCCGTTGCAGATGCGCTCGGTCTTGTTTTGCGCGTTGAATCGCCAATACGTTGTCCCAGAGCTTCAGGCGGTTTTGACTGACTTCGCGGAACAAATGGACGCTGACTTCGCGGGAACCGAGACACACGTATTAGACGCGAATTTTCCATTTTTCACGGGGTTTCCGTTGCTGCCGCATTTGTCCCATGACGATGGCGAAAAAGTGGACTTGGCGTTTTACTACCAAGGCAACGATCAGTACCTTCCCGGCGTGACGCGATCCCCGCTTGGGTATTTTGCCTTTGAGGACGGGCCAACTGACTGCCCAGACAACAGACTAACGCTGCGCTGGGATATGCCTTGGTTGCAGCGGGTTTGGCCTGACTATCAGCCGGATCATCGCCGCATGACGGCGGCGCTCCGGTTGCTCACGCAGGACGACCGCGTGGGTAAGTTATTCATCGAGCCGCACTTGCGCACGCGCTTTGGCGTTTCTAGCGACAAAATCCGATTTCAAGGCTGCCGCGCTGCACGCCATGACGATCATATTCACGTCCAGCTTTAGTACTGCGCATTTTTTAGATTTTTAATGTTTCCAAAACCGTTTCGACTTGGGCTTTTGCGCCTTCAGGTGGTTTTTCAAATCGGTAAATCCACCGATCTTTTCGCCGTCAATGAAGATCAACGGCGTCGTCGTGATACGGTGTTTGTCTTTAAACGCATCCGTTTCGCGGCGTGTGCGCAGCACGTGTTCTTCAATCTCAAACCCGTTGGCGCGCAACAGGTCGCGTGCCGCAGTGCCGTAGCCGCACGTGTAATTGGGCAAATCCATTCGGTGTAGTGTCGCTTTGGGCATGTTCGCATCCTTTATCGTTGTGCTTGATAAAGGGTGAAACAGGTCGTTTCACAAGCCCACGAGAGGTCACATCGCTGTGCGAAGTGTTACGAGTTTTGCGTGATGGCCGTTCCAGCGGCAAAACCTGAAGACCACGCCCACTGGAAGTTATACCCGCCAAGCCAACCTGTGACGTCCACAGCTTCGCCGATAAAATAGAGACCCGCTTGCGCTTTGGTTTCCATTGTCTTTGAGGACAGCCCGTTTGTGTCGATGCCACCTGCCGTGACTTCGGCGGTACGGTAGCCTTCGGTGCCGGATGGTTTAAGGGACCAATTGTGCAAGTCTGCGATCAAGCCGTCGATGCGTGCGTCTGACAGGTCGCCTGTATTTCCGGTTAGCTTTAGGCCCGCTGCCAAGAAATCGACCAGTCGGGCAGGGATGTATTTTGCCAATGTTGTGGTCAGTGCTTTACGACCTTCTTGCGTGCGGTCCGCCTTCAATGCGCTTGCGAGGTCGAAGTCCGGCGAGATCGACACGGAGACATCTTCACCCTCTACCCAGTAGGATGACGCTTGCAGAACAGCAGGGCCAGACAGCCCGCGATGGGTGAACAACAGGGCCTCATCAAACGCGGTGCCGTCGTTCGTTGTCACACGTGCAGGAGTGGCCACGCCAGCCAGCGGTTTGAATTTCTCATCCGAAAACGTAAACGGTACGAGGGCAGGGCGGGTATCGGTAACGGTAAGCCCGAACTGCGTTGCGATCTCATAGGCCAGCCCAGTGGCACCCATTTTGGGAATGGATTTGCCACCCGTTGCGACCACCAGATTGTTAGCAGTCACGACTTGCGCTTGCCCGTGGCGCTTCAGGGCGACCTGAAACAGGGCACCGTCGTGGCGGATATTGCCAATGCTTGTTTGTGTCCAAACCTCGCCGCCAGCGATTTCAACTTCAGCCAGCAGCATCGCGATAATGTCCTTGGCCGTGTCATCGCAAAACAACTGGCCCAGCGTTTTCTCGTGCCAGGCGATTTTGTGTCGATCCATCAAGTCAATAAAATCCCACTGCGTGTACCGCGCCAAAGCGGATTTCGCGAAATGGGGGTTCTGGCTGATGAAATTCGCGGCCTTCGTGCCAAGGTTGGTGAAATTACAGCGCCCACCGCCTGAAATGCGGATTTTTTCACCCGCAGACTTGGCGTGATCAACGACCAATGTGCTGGGCCCCGCGAAGGCGGCGCAGTGTAGTCCGGCGGCGCCGGCACCAAGGATAAGAGTGTTTACATGCATGTTGTTCAGGTGCCTTGAAAACGCCGCGCGCACAAGGGGGCTAAAAAACGTGTCATTTCACTGGAATCGTAAGCCTTTTGTCGTTAGAGTTGGAATTAGACCCGGCAAACGGGCGTTTTGAGGCAGTAAGGCAGTCGCCATGACAGAAATGGTTTTCGGTGCGATCCCCGTGCAATCGGGCGATCCGGTTCTTCCACGTTGGTGGAGAACGGTTGATAAATGGACGTTGTCCTGCATCATCGTTTTATTCGGTATTGGATTGTTGTTAGGGCTGGCCGCGTCGCCGCCTTTGGCCGCAAAGAATGGGTTTGAACCCTTCCACTACGTGCAACGTCAGGCATTGTTTGGCTCTATCGCGATGGTGGTGTTGATCGTTACCTCGATGATGTCACCGACATTGGTGCGCCGCTTGGCTGTCCTTGGCTTTTTGGCCGCGTTCATCGCGCTGGCTGGCCTCCCATTCTTGGGGACAGACTTCGGCAAAGGCGCTGTGCGCTGGTATTCATTGGGCTTTGCGTCCGTGCAGCCGTCCGAATTCCTTAAGCCCGGATTTATCGTTGTAGCAGCGTGGTTTATGGCCGCGAGCCAAGAAATTGGCGGCCCTCCAGGTAAGTCATATTCGCTTATTCTGACCGCCGTGATCGTGTTGATGCTGGCAATGCAGCCTGACTTTGGCCAATCCGCGCTAATCCTGTTTGGTTGGGGCGTGATGTATTTCGTCGCCGGTGCGCCGATGCTTATTCTTGTTGGGCTGGCGGGTGTTGTCATTTTTGGCGGCACAGTTGCCTATTCAAATTCAGAACACTTTGCGCGACGCATTGATGGGTTCTTGAACCCTGATGTCGATCCGACCACCCAGCTTGGCTATGCTACAAACGCGATCCGTGAAGGCGGTTTCTTCGGTGTTGGCGTGGGCGAGGGGCAGGTGAAATGGTCGCTGCCAGATGCGCACACGGATTTCATTATCGCAGTCGCGGCTGAAGAATACGGGCTGATTTGCGTTCTGGCGATCATTGGTCTTTATGCCACTGTCGTTGTGCGCTCCCTGATGCGCCTGATGAAGGAACGTGATCCGTTCATTCGTTTGGCGGGTTGTGGGCTTGCCTGCATCGTCGGTGTTCAAGCGATGATTAACATGGGCGTGGCGGTGCGTTTGCTGCCTGCCAAAGGCATGACATTGCCGTTCGTGAGCTACGGTGGGTCCTCGGTTATTGCATCCGCAATTGCAGTGGGCATGCTGCTGGCGTTCACGCGCACGCGTCCACAGGGCCAAATTGGCGACATTTTGCTACGGCGGGGGCGCTAATGGCTGATCCACTTCTGATTATCGCAGCGGGCGGCACGGGTGGGCATATGTTCCCAGCCCAAGCTTTGGCTGAAGCGATGCTGGCACGTGGGTGGCGGGTCAAACTGTCCACGGATGTGCGCGGTGCGCGGTATACGGGTGGCTTCCCCCACGCGGTTGAGATTGAGCAAGTCGGTTCTGCCACCTTCGCACGCGGTGGATTGCTCGCGAAACTCAAAGCGCCGTTTACGATTTTTGGCGGCGTGATTTCGGCTGTGTTCAAGATGCTGCGCGATAAGCCGACGGTCGTTGTGGGCTTTGGCGGCTATCCAACTATTCCGGCGATGTCGGCAGCGTGGATCTTGCGCAAACCGACCATGATCCATGAGCAAAACGGCGTTCTTGGCCGTGTGAACAAGATTTTCTCAAAGCGCGTGAATAAGGTGGCTTGCGGTACTTGGCCGACTGAATTGCCAAGTGGTGTTGAAGGCGTGCCCGTTGGGAACCCTGTTCGGAATGCGATTTTAGAACGTGCGGGTGCAGGTTACATCGCGCCGGGTGACTATCCGATGTCCATTTTAGTGATGGGTGGATCGCAAGGCGCGCGCATTTTGTCCGACATTGTCCCACCTGCGATTTCTGGGCTTCCGTCAGCCATTCGCCGCAACATTCGCGTTAGCCATCAGGCCCGTTCCGAGGACCTTGAGCGCGTGGCGCAATATTATGCAGACGAGGGTATTCCCGCTGATGTGCAGCCGTTCTTTAATGACGTGCCGACGCTGATGTCTGAATGCCAACTGGTCATTTCACGTGCTGGTGCGTCGTCTATTGCTGATCTTAGCATTATCGGACGCCCCGCAATTCTGGTGCCCTACGCTATGGCGCTGGCCGACCATCAAACGGCGAATGCACGCCAACTGGTTGACGCAGGAGCGGCTATTTTAGTCGCCGAGGCGGACCTTCAGGTCGACAGTCTTTCGGAACAGATTTCAGACGTGTTGGGCGATGCGAGCAAAGCGCAATCCATGTCCCAAGCGGCACTTGCTTGTGGCAAACCAGATGCGACAGAAACCCTTGTCGCACTCACGTTAGAATTGACCCAACCTAAACCGTAAATACGAGTAACACTAAGAAGATGGACGGAAGCAGACCCATGAACGCAGCAGCGACAAAACTCCCCCTCGACGTCGGCCCGATCCACTTTGTGGGGATTGGCGGTATTGGCATGTCGGGGATCGCCGAAGTTTTATTGTCGCATGGGTACACTGTACAAGGGTCCGATCTTAAGGAAAGCCCGATCACCAAGCGGCTGACCAAACTGGGTGCGCATGTTTTTGTCGGTCAAAAGGCCGAAAACATTGCCGACGCCGAAGTCATCGTGATTTCAAGTGCAATCAAAACAGGTAACCCTGAACTGGATGAAGCCCGTGCGCGTGGTCTTCCGATCGTGCGCCGTGCTGAAATGCTGGCCGAGCTGATGCGCATGAAGTCCAACATTGCTGTCGCGGGGACGCACGGCAAAACAACAACCACGACGATGGTTGCGGCACTGCTTGATGGTGGCAATTTCAACCCGACGGTCGTCAACGGCGGTATCATCCACGCCTACGGGTCCAACGCACGCGTTGGTGACGGCGAATGGATGGTCGTTGAAGCGGACGAGTCTGATGGCACGTTCAATCGCCTGCCCGCGACAATCGCGATTGTGACCAACATCGATCCAGAGCACATGGAGCACTGGGGCACCGAAGAAAATCTGCACCGCGGGTTTTATGATTTCGTGTCCGGCATTCCGTTTTACGGGCTGGCTGTGTGCTGCACGGATGACAGCGACGTTCAGGCGCTGGTTGGTAAAATCACGGATCGCCGCGTGATGACCTATGGGTTTAACGCCCAAGCGGATGTGCGGGCGATCAATCTGACTTATAAACAAGGCGTCGCGCATTTTGATGTGGTCTTGCAGAACGAAGATATGACGATTGAGGGCTGCGCATTGCCAATGCCCGGTGATCACAACGTATCTAACGCGTTGTCGGCAATCGCTGTTGCGCGGCATTTGGGGATGAAAGCCGAAGAAATTCGCACAGCGTTGGAAAACTTTGGCGGCGTGAACCGTCGCTTTACCCGTGTGGGCGAAGTGGATGGCGTGACGATCATTGATGATTATGGTCACCACCCGACCGAAATTCTGGCGGTGCTAAAGGCCGCACGCCAAGCTTGCGATGGGCGTATCATCGCCGTGCACCAGCCACACCGCTACACGCGCGTTCATCATCACTTTGACGACTACTGCGCATGTTTCAACGACGCGGATGTCGTCGCTATTTCCGAGGTTTTTGCCGCGGGTGAAGACGTCATTGAAGGCGCAACACGGGATGATTTGGTCGCCGGATTGATCCGCGCAGGGCACCGCCACGCTCGCGCAATTACGGATGAGGCCGATTTGGTGCGTTTGGTGCGCGAGCAAGCAAAGCCAGGTGATATGGTTGTGTGCCTTGGTGCCGGTTCTATTTCCAGCTGGGCAAATGCATTGCCGGAGCTACTTAAAGCGTGACCTATGAATGGCTCATCCTTGCTGCGGTCCTGATCGTCGCGCTTTTACCGATGATCAAGTGGGTGCGCCGTTTGCTGTGGGCGTTCACGATTGCATTCGTTGGCATGATGTTAATTCATATGCAACACAATCCCGGTGAAGCGACGCTGGCATTGGGTGCGATGGGGGGCGGATTGATGTTTGCGCGCCCAATTCGGCGCATGGTTTTGGGTGGAATGTTATGATGGGTTCGAATTGGCTACGCCAATCCGACCAATGCGGGGGCCAGCCCCCGCGCCCCCGGGATATTTTTGAAACAAAAGCAAAGGGGGGCTTGGCGTGAGTTGGTCGATTGTCATCGCAGCCCTTTGGGTCTTGGTCGCGACAGGGACGGCGTTGCTGCCGATGCGAAGGCAGTACGTTCCCGGTGTTACGTTGCTGTTGATTGCGCCGGTTCTTATCATTTGGCTTGGATATGATTTTGGTTGGGGTTGGAGTGCGGCGGCATTCCTTGGGTTTGCGTCGATGTTTCGCAATCCGCTAAAATATTTGTTCGCGCGTGCGCGCGGGCAACGTCCGGAGATTCCACGATGATGGCGATGGGTTTAGGGTTTGCTTGGTTGATTGCAGCCAATTTTCTGGCGTTAGTGCCAAGCCGCGACAATTTGTGGACACGGGCCTATGTGCTGATCGCCATTGGCATCCCGCTGTTGGGGTACATTACATACACTAACGGTCCGCTTTTAGGGATGGTGTTTTTGGTTGCCGGATGCAGTGTGTTGCGCTGGCCGGTGATCTATTTGGGGCGTTGGATACGCCGCGTTATGGCGAAGAGCGAAAGCTAAGGGCGCGACAAATGCTTGGCAGCAGTGGTGTGTCGCGCTAAACGAACCCCATGATGTTGAATGATTTGCCCGATGTACGCGGCGTGTTAACGCCAAACCGTGACCTGTCAGAACTGACGTGGATGCGCGTGGGTGGACCTGCGGATGTGTTGTTCCAGCCTGCCGATGAAGATGATTTGTGCGCGTTTTTGACGGCTTTGCCACGCGACATCCCAGTTTTTGCCATGGGGGTCGGGTCCAACCTGATCGTTCGCGATGGTGGCGTGCGCGGTGTTGTGATCCGGCTTGGGCGTGGTTTCAACGGCATTGAGTTTGACGGAAACACTGTGCGGGCAGGGGCGGCGGCATTGGATATGCATGTGGCGCGCAAGGCTGCGGCGCAGGGGCTGAATCTGACGTTTTTGCGCACCATTCCCGGATCCATAGGCGGCGCTGTTCGAATGAATGCGGGGTGCTACGGCGACTATATGGCCGATGTTTTGCAGGACGTACGCGTTGTGATGCGCGATGGCTCTGTGCAAACGCTGGCCGCTGATGCACTTGATTTGCAGTATCGCTCGTCCACTTTGCCGGAAGGAGCCGTGATCGTTTCGGCCACTATGAAAGCCTCAAGTGAGGATGCACAGGTTCTTGAAGATCGCATGGCGGCGCAGCTGGCCAAGCGGGACGAAACACAGCCAACCAAAGACCGCACAGCTGGCAGCACGTTCCGAAATCCGGCAGGGTTCTCCAGCACCGGTAAGGCGGATGACAGCCAAGATTTGAAGGCGTGGAAGGTGATTGATGACGCTGGAATGCGCGGCGCAACCATTGGTGGCGCGGTGATGAACGTTAAACATTCCAACTTTTTAACCAACGCGGGCGGGGCTACTGCGGCGGACCTAGAAGATCTAGGGGAAAGCGTTAGAAAAAAGGTTTACGAAACCAGTGGATTAACGCTAGTATGGGAAATTATGAGGGTTGGTGAACCGGCCCCGAAAGACTGATCCCCTTTATCGGGTCAAAGCCCCACAGGCAGGGGCGCGGTAAACAAAGTATATGACGACCCAACAAAGGGTCGCGAAAGAGGCGATAGCGTGTCGAGCAGGACACCCCAAACCGTAGCCGTTCTAATGGGCGGCCCCTCGGCTGAACGTGAGGTATCCCTCAGTTCAGGCAAAGAATGTGCGGCCGCTTTGCGCGTCGCCGGTTTCAACGTGGTTGAGATCGATGCCGGTGCCGACCTTGTTGAGCAGCTGAAAGCCGCTAAGCCAGATGTTGCGTTTAATGCGCTTCATGGCCGTTGGTGTGAAGACGGTGTTGTGCAGGGCGTGCTTGAATGGTTGCGCATCCCGTACACGCACAGCGGCGTTCTGGCGTCTGCAATGGCGATGGATAAGCAAAAAACCAAAGACGTTTATCGCACGTACGGCTTGCCGTTTGTCGACAGCGTTTTGGCGACCAAGGCACAGATTGAGGCGAGCCATGTGATGGAGCCGCCCTACGTTGTGAAACCGTTCGATGAGGGCTCTAGCGTTGGCGTGTATCTGGTTCACGAGGCCGCCAATGGCACGCCAAAGATTGCGCCGGAATTACCAGATTTGTTGATGGTCGAGGCCTTTGCGCCGGGCCGTGAGTTAACGACAGCTGTAATGGGGGCGGGGGCCGCATCTGCAGAAAGCCGCGCGTTGACCGTGACGGATATCATCGTGGACGGCTGGTATGACTATGAAGCCAAGTATGGCGATGGCGGGTCAAAGCACGTTCTTCCCGCTGATATCCCACAGGAAATTTTCGATGCTTGTCTCGATTACGCAGTGCGCGCGCATAATGCGCTTGGGTGTCGCGGGCTTAGCCGCACGGATTTCCGCTGGGACGAAAACCGCGGTGTTGATGGGCTGATCTTGCTGGAAACGAATACACAGCCTGGAATGACACCGACTTCGTTGGCCCCTGAACAGGCGGCGCATGTTGGCATTTCTTTCCCAGAATTGATGACTTGGATGGTGGAGGACGCGTCATGCGATCGCTAAAGGCACAACGTTCCGAGGGCACGCGCCGCGACCCAGCGCCAAGCCGCTGGGGATATCGTTACCAGCGTTTGATGTTGACACCGGGCTTTCGCAAACTGGTTAAGGTTGGCGTGCCGCTATTGGTTGTTGGCGGCCTGATCGCAGGCTGGACCGCACGTGAGGCGAACCGCCAGATGATTGCGGATGCCTACAACAACACCAAAACCCAAATTCAGCAACGCGATGAATTCATGGTTAAGGTGATGGCGATTGATGGGGCTGATGACACGTTGGCGGCTGATATCCGCACGGTTTTGCCGTTGGAATTCCCGCAGTCCAACTTTGACCTCGACCTAGAGGAAATGCGCCAAACGGTTGCAGCTTTGCCCGCCGTAGCTGAGGCCGCATTGCGCGTGCGTCCGGGTGGAATTTTGCAGGTGAACGTCACGCAACGGGTTCCGGTTGCTGTGTTTCGCGCGCCCGAAGGCCTCAAGCTGATCGACAGTGAAGGTGTGCTGATCCAAAACATTATCGCGCGTGCGGATCGTTCTGATCTGCCGCTGATCACAGGTGATGGCGCCCGCGAAGCGCTTGGTGAAGGGCTTGAGATCTACCGCGTTGCAGGGCCGCTTGCGCCGCGTATGCGCGGTGTTGTGCGCATGGGGGAACGTCGTTGGGACGTTATCCTTGATAGTGGCCAACGCATTTTACTGCCAACAGAAAACCCGGTGCCTGCGTTCGAGCGCGTTGTTGCATTGAATCAAGCCCAAGACTTGCTGGAACGGGATGTCGCCGTCGTCGACATGCGCCACCCAGCCCGCCCGACAATCCGATTGAACGAACAGGCCGTGACGAATTTGCGTCAGATCAACGCCGAACAAGAATAAGAATAGGTGTGTAAAACATGAGAGATCTTTACCAATCCCAGCGCGCCATGCGCGCCATGCGTCAGGCGGCAATGCAACGCGGTGTTATCGCGATTTTAGACATCGGCAGTTCCAAGATTGCCTGCCTTGTTCTGCGGTTCGACGGACCTGAGCAGTTTAGCGCCAAGGATGGCATCGGGGATGGTGTTGGTTCCATGGCGGGGCAGTCCTCGTTTCGGGTGATTGGTGCGGCGACGACCCGTTCACGCGGTGTGCGTTTTGGTGAAGTTGAAGCAATGGCTGAAACGGAACGCGCTGTTCGCACGGCGGTTCAAGCGGCCCAAAAGATGGCGAACGTGCGTGTTGATCACGTGATTGCCTGTTTGTCTGGTGGCCGTCCGCGGTCCTACGGTTTGGACGGGCAGGTCGAGGTAATGGGTCAAACCGTTACAGAAGGTGACATTGGCCGCGTGTTAGCAGAATGCGAAGTGCCGGATATTGGCGAAGGCCGCCAAGTGTTGCACGCGCAGCCGATCAATTTCGCGCTTGATCACCGGTCGGGTCTTGAAGACCCGCGTGGGCAGATCGGGTCTACATTGACCACAGACATGCACCTTATGACTGTAGAAGACAGCATCATTGAGAACCTTCTTTACTGTATCAAACGCTGTGATCTTGAGCTGGCGGGCGTTGCGTCCTCTGCTTATGCGGCTGGAATTTCATCGCTGGTCGAAGACGAACAAGAACTCGGCGCGGCCTGTATTGATATGGGGGGCGGCTCGACCGGAATCTCCATCTTTATGCGCAAACATATGATCTACTCAGACTCCGTTCGCATGGGCGGGGACCACGTGACGTCCGATATTTCGATGGGTCTGCAAGTTGCGCCTGCGATGGCGGAACGGATCAAAACATTCTACGGCGGCGTCCTGGCGACAGGCATGGATGATCGCGAGATGATCGAAGTTGGCAGCAACACAGGCGACTGGGAGCGGGATCGCCGCACCGTCAGCCGCGCCGAACTGATTGGCATCATGCGCCCACGCGTTGAAGAAATCCTTGAAGAAGTGCGCGTGCGTTTGGACGCGGCGGGCTTTGAACATTTGCCAAGCCAACAGATCGTTCTGACCGGTGGGGGCAGCCAAATTCCGGGCCTCGACGGTCTGGCCAGCAAAATCCTTGGCCAGCAAGTGCGCCTTGGTCGCCCGTTGCGCGTGCAAGGTTTGCCGCAAGCCGCGACTGGGTCTGCATTTTCGGCGGCCGTTGGCCTCAGCCTTTTTGCGGCGAACCCGCAAGACGAGTGGTGGGACTTCGATATTCCTGCCGAGAAGTATCCAGCACGCTCCCTCAAACGGGCGGTTCGTTGGTTCAGAGAGAACTGGTAGTTCCGTGGGTTACCACCCACGCATACGCAAGATTTCGCCGATCACCCCAGATACGGCGGAAAATATCGCCGAGAGGCCCACATTTTGCGGTTTTTTGGCACTTTAGACGTGACCCAAGGGGCAGAGGCCGTTAAGGTCCAGTGAATAATTCGACAAGAACGCCCGATGGGACGGGCCCAACAAGACAGGCGGACAGCACATGACATTGAACCTCTCCATGCCCGGGCAGGAAGAACTGAAACCACGCATCACCGTATTCGGTGTCGGCGGCGCAGGCGGTAACGCAGTAAACAACATGATCGAGCAAGAGCTTGAAGGTGTTGAATTTGTCGTCGCCAACACAGACGCGCAGGCGCTTCAGCAGTCCCGCTCAGATGCGAAAATTCAGATGGGTGTCAAAGTCACCGAAGGTTTGGGTGCAGGTGCACGTGCAACCGTTGGTGCAGCTGCCGCAGAAGAATCAATTGAACAGATCGTTGACCACCTAGCTGGCGCACACATGTGCTTCATTACAGCAGGTATGGGCGGCGGCACGGGTACCGGTGCTGCACCGATCATCGCCCAGGCTGCCCGCGAGCTTGGCGTTCTGACTGTTGGTGTTGTCACCAAGCCGTTCCAGTTTGAAGGCGGCAAGCGCATGACCCAAGCTGATGCAGGCATCGAAGCCCTGCAAAAGGTTGTCGACACGCTGATCATCATTCCAAACCAGAACCTGTTCCGTCTGGCGAATGAAAACACAACTTTCACCGAAGCGTTCTCCCTTGCGGATGATGTGCTTTATCAAGGTGTTAAGGGTGTTACAGACCTTATGGTTCGCCCTGGTCTTATCAACCTCGACTTTGCTGACGTTCGCGCCGTAATGGACGAAATGGGCAAGGCGATGATGGGCACAGGCGAGGCTGACGGCCAGGACCGTGCGGTTCAGGCGGCAGAAAAAGCCATCGCGAATCCATTGCTGGACGAAATCAGCTTGGAAGGCGCACGCGGCGTTCTGATCAACATCACTGGTGGCTACGACCTGACGTTGTTCGAACTCGACGAAGCCGCCAACAAGATCCGCGAAAAGGTCGACCCAGAAGCAAACATCATCGTTGGTTCCACGCTGGATACTGGCATGGAAGGCAAGATGCGCGTGTCCGTTGTGGCCACAGGTATCGACGCTGTTGCGAAATCGTCCGATATGCCGGTTCCGCGTCGTCCAATGGCTGCACCTTTGACGCAGCAAGTTACGGCTGAAGTAAAAGAAGCAGCACCGGCACCAGTTGAAGCGGCAGCAGAAGTTGCTGCGGTTGTTGCGCAAGCAGCACCTGAGCCAACTCTGTTTGACGAAGCAGCCGCACCAGCACCGGCACCAGCGCCAACATTTGACGCACCGGCGGCCGCCGCTGCAGCCGAAGCTGATCTGCCACCGGCCGCTTACCAGCCACGCGCAGAACCAGAGATCGAAGCAACAACTGACGCATTCGTTGCACCGCAGCGCCCAGCAGTTGGAACGCCTTCTCAGGAAACGCTTGATCGCCTGCGCACTGCAGCGACACGTAGCGCGCCAGCGGCTGCTCCAGTGGCTGAGCCAATGGAAACAGAAGAGGCGGCAAAGCCACGGATGGGTGGGTTGAACAGCCTGATCAGCCGTATGACTGGCCATAACGAAAGCCAAGCCAATGAGCGCCCGCAGCCACCAGTTGCGACTCTGCGCGAAGAGGCTGCTCCGACGTCTGAAGCGGATGCAGACCAAGAACGCATCGAAATTCCAGCGTTCCTGCGTCGCCAAGCGAACTAAATTGATGTGACGCAAGGTCACAATTTACGGAGAAGGGCTGCCAATTGGCGGCCCTTTTTCTTTTTGTATCAAGTGTTTGCCGCGTTGCGGCGATAAGGCAGGCTGTTTTGTGCCGTTTTGTAACAGGGATGTTTCAGTCCGTTGCAAAGAGTGTGTTGAGAGAAGGCCTGCCACCTCTTAAGTCTTTTTCAACAAAGAAGGTTTTATCCGTGCAAACGACTCTCGACACAACAGTGGCATTTGAAGGCAAGGGGCTCCACCTCGGGCAGCCTGTGTCTGTTGTTGTGCGTCCTGCGCCTGCGGATCACGGGATTATCTTTCGCCGCATGGATGTTGATGCATCCAAAGCAGATGTTCCGGCACTATGGCACCGCGTCATCGTTTCACCGCTGAACACGCGGATTGAAAACGCGGCGGGGACGTCTGTTTCCACGATCGAACACATCATGGCAGCACTTGCCGGCTGTGGCCTGCACAACGCATTGGTTGAAGTAACGGGCCCTGAAATACCGATCCTCGATGGGTCTGCTGCGCAATTCGTTGAAGGGTTTCTTCACGCAGGCGTTCGCCGTCTGAATGCACCTTTGCGTGTTATCGAAGTGTTGAAACCCGTTTCGGTGAAGGTGGGCGATGCTACTGCGCGTCTTGACCCCGCCGACACCCTGCACATCCGTTTTGAAATTGATTTTGCTGATCGTGCAATCGGCCATCAGGAAAAGACCTTGAACATGTCGAATGGCGCATTCGTGCGTGAGCTGAGCAATAGCCGCACGTTCTGCCGTTCCTCTGATGTAGACGCGATGCGCGCACAGGGCCTTGCCCTTGGTGGCACGTTGGAAAACGCCGTTGTGGTTGATGGCGCTGAGGTTCTTAGCCCTGGTGGTTTACGCCACAAGGACGAAGCCGTGCGCCATAAGATGTTGGATGCATTGGGTGATTTGTATACTGCTGGCGCGCCTATTCTGGGTCGCTACACTGGATCCAAGGCTGGTCATGCGGTCACGAACGCCTTGCTCTGTGCGTTGTTTACCGATCCTGGTGCTTGGGCGTGGCGCGATGCTGACGTGGCAACCGCGGCTCGTTTGCCGGGTGTTGGTCTTCGTTGGGCTGACGTTCCGGCCGTCGCTTAAATTACGACATTTATCAATCGTGATCACGCGCGTGCAAAAGGCATTTTGCACCCAATATTTATGTGCTAGACCGATCCCAACGAGAAACGATGTTCGAACAATAACCTTGAGCGGGGGCGCCTCAATGTCAGGCCGCAGCAGCATTTTGAAACTTCGTAAAGGTCTGGCCACAGGCGTGCTTTCGCTTGGTCTGTTGGCAGGGTGCAACGCGCTAAATACCCGCGCGCCAGGGGCTTTGGAGACATATTCAGCACAAGAGATCTTTGAACGCGGCGAGTTTGAACTCGAACGCGGGCAGGGCGATGAGGCTGCGTTCTACTTCGGTGAAATAGAACGCCTCTATCCCTATTCTGAATGGGCCAAACGCGCATTGATTATGCAGGCGTTTTCCTACCACCGTGATCAAGACTACCCGAATTCACGCGCCGCAGCCCAACGTTACATTGACTTTTACCCAGTGGATGCAGACGCGGCTTACGCCCAGTATTTGCTGGCGCTGTCCTACTATGATCAGATTGACGAAGTTGGCCGTGACCAAGGTTTGACGTTCCAAGCGCTGCAAGCATTGCGGGTTGTGATCGAACGCTACCCTGAAAGCGAATATGCGCGTTCTTCGGTTCTGAAATTCGACCTGGCCTTTGACCACCTCGCCGCAAAAGAGATGGAAATCGGCCGTTATTACCTCAAGCGCGACCATTTCGCAGCATCGATCAACCGGTTCCGCATCGTTGTCGAAGACTTCCAAACAACGTCGCACACACCCGAAGCCTTGCACCGCTTGGTTGAAGCGTATCTGTCGCTTGGTCTTGTTGAAGAGGCCCAAACCGCAGGTGCGATCCTTGGCTACAACTACCAATCAACTGAGTGGTACGAGGATAGTTTCGCATTGCTGACAGGGCAGGGGCTTGAGCCGAAATCTATCGGCGACAACTGGCTGTCCGCCATCTATCGTCAGATGGTTCGCGGCGAATGGCTCTAGGTTAGGGCATGCTCCGCAGCCTTGATATTCGTGACATGTTAATCATTGATCGGTTGGAACTTGCGTTTCAACCGGGCCTTAACGTGCTGACGGGTGAAACTGGTGCGGGTAAATCTATCCTTTTGGATTCATTGGGTTTTGTTCTTGGATGGCGTGGCCGAGCTGAGCTTGTTCGCCAAGGCGCAGACCAAGGTGAGGTGATTGCCGAGTTTGATCTCGCCGATAGTCACGCGGCATGGGATGTGCTGCGTGAGGCGGGTTTCACATATGATGACAGCCTGATTTTGCGACGCATTAACACGCGTGACGGGCGCAAAACGGCCTGGATCAATGACCGTCGCGTCAGTGGTGAAATTTTGCGGGCGGTGTCTGAAACGCTTGTCGAATTGCACGGCCAACACGATGATCGCGGATTGCTGAACCCACGGGGGCACCGTGTGCTTCTGGATGATTTTGGCGGTCTCGCGCCTGAGTTGGCTAAGGTTCGCAGCACGTGGAAAATCTTGGTGGCAGCGAAGAAAGAACTCACTGCGGCTGAGGCACGCGTTGCTGAACTGCAGGCGGAAGAAGAGTTTCTGCGCCACGCTGTGGCTGAGCTCGATGGGCTTGCGCCGACAGCCGGTGAAGATGCCCACCTTGATCAGCAGCGCCGCAAAATGCAGGCCGCTGAGAAAATTGGCGTTGATATTTCCAAAGCACAACAAGCACTTGGCCTAAACGGGGGCGAAGGCATGCTTGGCGATGCGATGCGTTGGCTCAGCGATTCAGCTGACCAAGCAGACGGCACATTAGAAGCGCCGATCGCCGCATTGGAACGCGCAATGGCCGAACTAAGTGAAGCGCAAGCGGGCGTCGAAGCCTGCATCGATGCGCTGGCGTTTAATCCGTTTGAGCTGGAACAAGTCGAAGAGCGCCTGTTCGCGATCCGTGGTTTGGCGCGTAAACACAATATCCTAGCGGATGAGCTTGGGCCATTTGCCGATGGATTGCGCGAGCGACTGAACGCGCTGGATCGCGGCGCGTCTGACCTTGCCGATCTAACGACAGAATTGGACATTGCGCAGGCTGGATACGACAAAGCGGCGGCTAAGTTAACGGCGTCGCGGCGCAAGTGGGCCGTGAAGCTTGATAAGGCGATGGCGAGTGAGCTTGCCCCGTTAAAAATGGAACGCGCTGTTTTCGTTACGGAAATCACAGAAGCCGAGGCTGGGCCGGATGGGGTTGATACGGTTGCCTTTACAGTTGCAACCAACCCAGGCGCGCCCGCTGGGCCGATCGGAAAGATCGCATCGGGTGGTGAATTGAGCCGCTTCCTGCTTGCGCTCAAGGTCTGTCTGACCGGCGCTGAGTCCGGCCTGACTTTGATTTTTGATGAGATCGACCGCGGTGTAGGTGGTGCGACGGCGGATGCTGTTGGCCGCCGTTTGTCAGAGCTGGCAGGGCAGGGCCAAGTACTGGTGGTGACGCACAGCCCACAGGTTGCTGCTCTCGGGGATCATCATTGGCGAGTCGAGAAACGCCAGACCAAAGACGCGACGCTGTCGACTGTCGTTGGATTGGTGGATGATGCGCGTATCGATGAAATCGCACGCATGCTTAGCGGTGATCGCATCACTGAAGAAGCCCGCGCTGCTGCAAGGGCGTTGGTTCCTGTCTGACCCACTTTAGGTCGCGAAAAGTCAATCTTACCCTGTATAGGCGCAGCTAAATTTTGAGTTTAGTTGAGAAAAGACAAGCCCAGCCGGTTGGTGTTTAACGCTGAAATACCCACGTCATTGCCACCGTCCGACCAAAACCAGCGCCGATTGCTCGACTTGTTAAAATACTCGATCTGCGATTAGAAAATCGCGCCACGAGGTCTAAAAGAAATTCTGTGACCCGAGAGTCAAATTCCAATTCACCACTCTAATAGTGAGTAAGTTAACCTTTTGGTCAATTTCTCGCTTACCCCATTTGGGTTAAAATTAGGTTTTATTGAGAAATTGTTGAAGACGCTCAAGAACTTGCGGCCATTTGGCAAAGAACAGCAGTTGGCCAGCGTCCGGAAACACGTCAAAGGTTATCCACGGATAGTCGCGCCGAAATTCCGCAAGCGTTTCCGCCGGAACCTGTGGGTCTTGCAGCCCATTCATCATGATGACAGGGACAGCCCCCTTCAACGCCAAGACGGAATCCGTCCACTCGGTCGTCTCATGGGCGATAACTTCGCGGGAAAACGCGTCGTGGGCACTGTGAGTTTCTGAAAGGCAAACTTCTGAGCCAACAACCAGTGCCTCAAACACATCCGGGTTCGCGACCGCTGCCATATCCGCATCCGACTTTCCATAAACCGCTTGGAGAAAACCAGATTTCCCGAGCCTTTTGGCCAAGGCGAACCCAGCCTTAACCATAAACGGCAACAGATGAGGCGTGTAGCGTGCGCCAGCGAGGATGAAGCGGTGCCATTTATCCATTCGATCGTATTGTTCGGCACGGGTTAGGGGAAGAACGCCGGCACAGGCGATGAGCGCCGTGAGGCGACCTTCGTGTAGTAGATTGAATTGGCAGGCTAAATGAGTGTCGCTACCGAGGGTAAGCATGGGCGCTGCTTCTACGCCGACGTGGGTCATCAGGGCGGCAAGATCATCGCAGAGTTGGGGCACATAGGGCGTTCGTTTTGGAATGGGATCAGATTTACCGTATCCAGCCCGAACAGGTACAATCACCTTTATGCCAAGACGCGCGGCTTCCACTTCCGCCTTTGCCGGCCAACGCACCAAGCCATAATCGAGCGGCGAATAAACGAGGGGTGCCCCAAATGGATCGCCTAAAATTAGGTAATCCATTCGCCGCCCATCTTCCAATGTAAACGTCTGGAAAGGGCGGGGCGGCAAGGTGTCGTACCCTTGCGAAATGGCTTTTGTCTTTTCGGACACTTGCGTCGTGAACTGGGCAATTTCCATCGTCGAGAGTGTGAGTCGAACCAGTTCTGTTTGGCTGCGCGTCTCGGTTTTGGCCATGATGGATTTGAGCTGCGCACGGATCGTATCAACGCTGCGCCCACGGATTTTGGCCGCTTGCTGAAGAGTATTTCCCTCGGTTAGGGCGCGAACAACTTGGGATTCAGCAGGGGTTAGGTCAAAAGCGGCCCGCAACATTTCGGAAAACCCGTCAGGCCAATGGATATCTGAGGAGAGGATCAGAACATATGGCTCGCTGTCGTCAGTGCGAATGACCCGCATGTGAAACACAACTAAGCGGTCGCCTTGTGCGGTGTGGCCCCGCAAAACGACAGGTTCATCTTGTTTCACGTTCAATAGTCGGCCGATGTGGTGCGCGAGCTGGTCCGTATCACCCTCGCCAAGTTGGGCATCTTGTAAACGGTTGCCATGCTGAACGTGCAGTAGTTGGGTCGCACCGGCATTTGCCGCGATGATTGTGAGGGACCGATCAACTGCAAACGCAGCGGAATGGTCAATTTGATCGATTATCGTGCGCGGCCCTTTGCTGAAATCATCGCGCAGGACACGATCCAAAACCTGATCCGCCCGTTCAACATGCCCTGTCAAATGCTCCAGCCCGATAATCGGAGTTTTCGACTTGTGCGCCGCAAGGCGTTCCGGCCCGATCATGGCTTCCCAATGGTCTAACAAGGCCTCATAGCGAGACGGATCGACGGCGACTTCATAAAGCCGATCGATCATCTCGTTTGTGTTTGCGGCACTTTGCGGCGCCGCTGGCTTGTCGTCGGTACCCATGTTCCCTCACTGCTTCGAAAGATAGCAGAAAGTTTACCCTAGGTCACCTTAGCCATTTAGACGCACGACTTTGCCGGGGTTGAGGACATTTTCGGGATCCAGCGCCCGCTTGATTTGGGCCATAACATCCCAACCCGTGCCATGTTCGGCGGCCATGTAGGGCAATTTCCCCATGCCAACGCCATGCTCGCCCGTAATGGTGCCACCAAGGGCGATAGCGCGCTCAGCCATGCGAGAAGACAGGCGCTGAGCCTCCTGTTTTTCGTTAGCATTGCCAGGGTCGATCAAAAGGATCGCATGAAAATTGCCGTCACCAACATGGCCCAAAATCGGGGCAGGGATTGAGGATGCGTCAATGTCGGCTTGGGTTTCCGCGACGGCCTGCGCGAGTTTAGAGATCGGCACGCAGACGTCCGTCACAATCGCCGTCGCGCCCTTGCGGGACGCAAGAATGGCCCAGTACGCGTGGTGGCGCATCTGCCAAAGACGCGTGCGGTCCTCGGGTTTGGTGGCCCATTCAAAGGCAGACCCGCCAAAGTCAGCGGCAATTTCGCCAAACCGTTCGGCTTGTTCTGCAACAGCCTGATCAGAGCCATGAAATTCCACCATCAGGTGCGGCGACACGGGAATGCTTGCTTTAGAATAGGCATTCACTGCGGCAACGCTGGCTGCATCCAGAAATTCGATGCGAGCCATAGGGATACCCATCGCAATCGTGGTGCTGACAGCCTGAACTGCGTCGTCAATCGTTTTAAAGGCACAAGTGGCGGCGGCAACCGCCTCGGGCTGGCCTTGTAGTTTAAGGGTGAGTTCGGTCATCAGCCCCAATGTTCCTTCGGATCCGACCATCAGCGCGGTCAGATCATATCCGGCACTGGATTTGCGCGCACCGGATCCCGTGCGTATGATACGCCCATCCGCCAGCACAACCTCAAGCGCCATGACATTATCGCGCATGGTGCCGTAACGAACGGCAGTGGTGCCACTGGCGCGGGTGGACGCCATGCCGCCAAGCGACGCGTTTGCCCCCGGATCGACGGGAAAAAACAAGCCCGTCGCGCGTAGGTCTTCGTTCAAGGCCTCGCGTGTGATGCCGGGTTGCACACGTACGGTCATGTCCTCTGTGTTGACTTCAAGCACCTGTGCCATGTCGCGGAAATCCAATGCGATGCCACCTTGGACCGCCAATGTATGGCCTTCCAATGACGTGCCAGCGCCGTAGCCCACGACCGGGCAGTTGTGCTGTGAACAGATCCTCATGATTTCTGAAACCTCACCCGTTGAGGCCGGATAAGCGACGGCATCGGGAGCAATCGCATCAAAGTGAGCCTCTGATTGGCCATGCGCGGCCAAATCGGACTTGGACACGGACAGCCTATCGCCTAACACTGTGGAAAGCGCACGTATGGCGGCGTCGATGGGCATGGAATTCTCCTTCATTGGCTTGGTCAAAGACTATGCGGTTCCATTCAAAGGGGCCAGTCGTGCAGCAGGGGAAAGATATGGCGGAACCGCAAAAGTCAGCGATACGGCAAGGGGTAGATGATGCCCTTCAAGCCGCGCGTGATATGTGGAATGTGATCCGTGATCGTGGCCCTTCACAGGTGCAGTTTTGGTTCATTGCGCTGCTGGTCGGGATCGCCGCAAGCTTTGCTGCCATTGGCTTTCGCTTCGGGATCGAGGCGTTGCAAGCCTGGCTTTACCGCACGGATGACATTGCCAATTTGCGAACTGATGCCGCGCGTCTTGATTGGTGGTGGATACTAATTATTCCGATGGTTGGTGGTTTGCTGGTTGGGTTGATCTTGAACCGGTTCACAGACGATGGGCGCGTGCGTTCGGTTGCTGATGTGATTGAGGGGGCCGCACTTTATGATGGTCGGGTTGAGCGGAGCAAAGGTCTTGCCTCGGCGCTGGCGTCTTTCATTACGTTGTCTTCGGGGGGCTCAACGGGGCGCGAAGGGCCGGTTGTCCATTTGGCGGCAGTTGTCTCGACATACGTGAGCCGGTTGATCCGCGCGGACGGGATTACCGGCCGTGATCTGTTGGGCTGTGCTGTTGCCGCCGCTGTTTCTGCGAGTTTTAACGCGCCAATCGCAGGTGCGCTTTTCGCACTTGAGGTCGTGCTGCGCCACTTTGCGGTACATGCCTTCGCCCCAATTGTTATCGCCTCTGTTGCGGGCACAGTGATCAACCGTCTTGTGTACGGCGATGTCACCGAATTCCTTATTCCAAATCAGAACGTGCTGGCCTTCTACGTTGAACTTCCTGCGTTCCTGATCCTCGGGTTGCTTTGCGGGCTGATTGCTGTCGTACTTATGCGATCAATCTTTTGGGCGGACAATTTCGGTTCGAACTTGCAAGCGCGGATTGGCATGCCACGTTACCTGCGTCCGATGATTGCAGGTACATTGCTGGGTGTTTTGGCGATATTTTATCCGCATATCATCGGCGTTGGATATGAGACCACATCGGACGCCCTAACGGGCCGCTTGGTCATGCACGAGGCCGTGGTATTTGTGTTTATCAAGATCGTCGCCGTCGCCATCACAATGGCGGGGCGCATGGGGGGCGGGGTGTTTTCACCATCTTTGATGGTCGGCTCCTTAACGGGCTTGGCCTTTGGCATTATCGCCACGGGGATATTCCCAGACGTTTCGGGCGAGGGGACGCTTTATGCACTGGCCGGAATGGGCGCTGTGACCGCGGCGGTTTTAGGTGCCCCGATTTCAACGACGCTGATCGTTTTTGAATTAACGGGTGACTGGCAAACAGGCATCGCGGTGATGGTCTCCGTTTCGCTCTCTTCGGCGCTGGCCTCAAAACTGGTGCACCGCAGTTTCTTCCTAACGCAACTGGAACGGCGCGACGTGCACTTGGCGGCAGGGCCACAGGCCTATCTGCTCGGGACGTTCAAAGTTGCCAGCGTGATGCGCGGGGTTGATCACCCCAAGGCGGCCGACCATGAAACTTGCGCGATGCTGATCTTGGAGGGAACATATGTGTTTGAAGACAAGACCTTAGATCAAGCAATGCCCATCCTTGAAGCCACGGGATCAAATTTTATTCCTGTTGTCGCCCCCGCCAACGGCGATGGCCCACCCGAGCTACGCGGTGCGCTGTTTCAGGTGGATGCCCTGCGTGCGTTTAACCGTGCATTGGCCGCAACCGCAGCCGAAGAACATTCTTAAACGCGTTCAACGTTAACTTTGGTCAGATCAAACGCGAGGTATCCGGAAATCTCGGACACGCCATCAATCGGCGCTTCATAAGACCAAGCCGCATTCGCAAAGGTGCCGCTCTTGGCTTCCAGATTGTAATAGGTTGCCGTGCCCTTGTGAGGGCAGCTGGATGTCGTTTCAGACTTATCAAAGAACGCCATCGAGATGTCTTTGCGTGGAAAGTAGATGACCTCAGGTAAGGCACCTTCGGACAGCTCCAAGGCATCATTGCTTTCACCTAGAACAGCCCCTGCAGCACGCACAACCCACGTGCCAGAAGCAGCTTTTATCTTGATATGATCAGACATTTGTATCGTCCCCCCAAAAGACAGTATTTCCGTGATCTTCATGATCAGGGATACTGGCCCATTCGCGTTAAGTCATAGTGTAGAGACTAAAGCGGCGCACAGGCGGCAGTAAGCCAATCCAGCGCCGAACCGTCTACACGTGGGCCAATTTTTTGCAACGTATCAGAATGATATTGATCAATCCATGCGCGTTCGTCACCCGTCAAAAGTGTCGCATCTATCAAGCGACGATCAAGCGGCACATAGGTCAGTGTTTCGAAATCCAGCATGTTGCGTGCATCACCACCCGCAACGGCGTCCGCGTCGCGCACAACAATAAGGTTTTCAAGGCGAATGCCGAATGCCCCCTCACGGTAGTACCCCGGTTCGTTAGACAGAATCATTCCGACCTCGAGCGGGGTTTTCGCCCGCCGTGACAGTCCCTGCGGCCCTTCGTGCACGGATAGATATGACCCAACACCGTGGCCCGTTCCGTGATCATAGTCTTGCCCAGCCAGCCACAAGGGATACCGTGCCAAGGCGTCCAGATCAGAGCCCGCAACGCCTTTTGGAAACCGCACACGGCTGATGGCGATCATGCCTTGCAGCACACGGGTGAAACAGGTTTTCTCATCAGCACCGACATCGCCAATGGAAATGGTGCGTGTGATATCCGTGGTGCCATCAAGATACTGTCCACCACTGTCGACCAATAGTAGTTCGCCAGGCTTAACAGCACGGTTCGTATTCTCGTTCACACGATAATGCACGATGGCCCCATTAGGCCCTGCGCCGCTGATGGTTTCAAACGAAATGTCTTGTAACGCATTGGTATCGCGCCGGAACCCTTCGAGCGCGGTGACAACATCAATCTCAGTCAACTTCCCCTTCAGGCCCTCAGCATCCAACCACGCCAGAAACCGCACCATCGCCGCGCCGTCCCGCAAATGCGCCTGACGGGATCCTTCAACCTCGACCGCATTCTTGCACGCTTTGGGTAAAATGCAGGGGTCTTGGCCTTCTGAAATTAGGTTTGACGCGCTTCGTTCTTCAAAGATTGTCAACACAGCGTGCGGGGTAGATGCAGGGTCAATCTGAAACGCTTGGTCGATGGATTTTTTTAACACTTCCTCAAGTGCATCAAGCGGGTGGAGTTCAACATTTCTATCATCAGCGCCTAAATGCGCTCGGGCATCGTCACCGACCTGCGCGTTGGTGAACAGCTGAACCACACCATTTGCGCCTAGAATGGCATAGGCCTGCATTACAGGATTTCGCGGGATATCGCTGCCGCGAATATTAAGCAGCCAACATATGGAATCTGGCAATGCGATGAATGCGCTTTGCTGCCCATTCTTCATAAGTGCCGCTGCAAGCTGGTTGCACTTTTCGCCAGACGATTGTCCCGCCAACTCATCTGATTGGACGCGAACGGGATTACGCGGTGGGGCGGGGCGGTCGTCCCAGATCGCGTCTACAAGATTGCCAACAGGCCGCAATTCGATCCCCGTCTTATCGAGCGCTTTGGTCAACTCGCGCACCTGCGCAACTGTATGCAACCAAGGATCAAACCCGACGACGCCGCCGTTCGGCAGCTGCTCTTTCAACCAATCTGCGAGCTGAACCTCTGGCCAGTGTACTGGCGTAAACGCATCCGCCACTTGGTCGCGCACCTGAACGCGGTAGCGTCCGTCAATGAACACACCCGCCACATTCGCAAGCACGGCACTAAACCCAGCCGAGCCCGTGAACCCAGTCAACCATGCCAATCGTTCATCACATGGGGCAACGTATTCGCCTTGGAACCGATCCGCACGGGGCACCAAAAAGCCGTCCAGATTTCGCACATCCATCTCGGCGCGCAACGCATTCAAACGCGCAGGCCCCGTCTCAGGTGTCGAAGTCACATCAAACGTTTGAAACATGTGCGCGTCCCCGCTTCTTTGGCTCAAAAATACTCAAATTCGGCGTTAACCTAACCCACAGGCTAACCCGCCTTGCGCATCCCCAGAACACGGGCCCGTTTACGTGGGTCGCTGTCAAAAAGGCTCGCCAATTGCTCGGTCATCGCACCCGCCAATTGTTCGACGTCCGTAATGGTGACCGCCTTGTCATAATAGCGAGTAACATCATGGCCGATGCCAATCGCGATCAGCTCGACCGCTTTGCGTTTTTCGACCATGGCGATCACATCGCGCAGGTGTTTTTCCAAGTAATTCGCGGGGTTAACGGACAAAGTTGAATCGTCCACCGGCGCGCCGTCTGAAATCACCATCAGTACTTTGCGGGCTTCCTGACGGGCCACAATGCGGCGGTGTGCCCATTCCAGCGCTTCGCCGTCGATGTTTTCTTTCAGTAGGCCTTCTTTCATCATCAGACCAAGATTGTCGCGTGACCGACGCCACGGCGCATCGGCACGTTTATAAATGATATGACGTAAATCGTTCAGGCGGCCGGGCTGTTGTGGGCGGCCCTCGGCTAGCCATTCCTCGCGGGACAGACCGCCTTTCCAAGCCTTCGTCGTGAAGCCCAAGATTTCGACCTTCACCGAGCACCGTTCCAAAGTACGCGCCAAAACATCCGCACAAATCGCAGCAATCGAAATCGGACGGCCACGCATAGAACCGGAGTTATCCAGCAGCAACGTCACGCAGGTATCGCGAAATTCGGTGTCTTGCTCGACTTTGAAGGACAATGGCGTGGTCGGGTTGGCAACAACACGTGCCAAACGACCCGCGTCCAGAATGCCTTCTTCTTGGTCAAACGACCACGAGCGGTTTTGTTGCGCCTGAAGCCGGCGTTGCAACTTGTTGGCCAGACGCGACACCGCACCCTTCAATGGCTCAAGCTGTTGGTCGAGGTAAGCACGCAAGCGTTCCAGCTCAGCAGGTTCCGCCAAATCTTCCGCGCCGATTTCTTCGTCATGCTCGGTGGAGTAGACGATGTAGTTCGGGTCGGCGTCCGACACGGGCTGCGGGGCGGGGGGCTCCATCGGGGCTTCGCCCTCGGGCATCTCCGCTTCTTCGGCCATCTCGGACTCAGCGCTGTCATCCATGCTGACCTGCGCTTCGGCACTGTCTTGCTGTTCTTCTTGCGACTGCTCGGGCGTGCCCTCGGTCTCTTCTTCGTCGCCGTCATCTTGTCCGGTGGAATCTGGTTCTTGTTCGTCCTCGCCGCCTTCATCTGCGGCTTCGTCTTCTTCGCCGGTGTCGTCAGGGTCGTCGCCCAACTGGTCGCCGTATCCCAAATCTGAAATCACCTGACGTGCGAATTTGGCGAATGCCGCTTGGTCTTCGAGCGTGTTTTGAAGATCATCGAGCGTTCCGCCGGCGGAATCTTCAATAAACCCGCGCCATAGCTCCATCACATTGGCCGCACCACGAGGCAAATCACGACCCGTCGCAAGGTGTCGGATCAGGTAACCCGCCGCCGTCGCCAGTGGGGCCTCGGACGCCTCGCGCACTTGATCGTACCCTTTGCGCAGGGCCTCGTTGCCGATTTTGGCTTCAATGTTGCCCGCGGTGCCCGGCATATGACGCGCGCCAACGGCCTCAACCCGCGCGTTTTCCATCGCTTGGTAAAGGTCCTGCGCCATCTGGCCTTGGGGCATGTATTTGGCGGACACTTTGGCGTCATGGTATTTGTGGCGCAGCGCGAATGCGTCTGCAGTCCCACGTGCGATCAAGACCTCTTCGCGGGTCATGCGGCGCGACACCTGCGGCAAACGAACGGTTTCTTGTGTCGCACCCGGAGGGTCCACAGTGAACGTCACGGCCAATTCAGGATCATCCGCCATGACTTTGGTCGCTTCGGCCAAGGCTTTCTTGAACGGATCGGCAGGGTTGTCTGACGGCTTTTGCATGGTGATCCCTTGGGCACAGATTACAGGCCCAATCTAGTCCGACAAGACGCAGAAAACCAGAGCGTCTAGGCCTTCAAGACATCATTATTGACGTGCAGGCCTGCACCATTTGAACGGCGCGATCTTTGGCCCAAGTATCTTCGCGAAATGTGGCGCGGGTTAGTAGTTGCGAATGGGCGGCTTTAGCCTCAATGCGCCACGCCAAAACCTGTCTTCCATCGTCTGGTCCCATCGTCGCGTCCAGTAGGCTGATCATCGCTGCGCGGTGGCTTTCTGTTTGATCTGAGTTTTGGTCTGCCAAAAGCCATTCATGTTCCATTTGCGCTGAAAGTCGTCCTGCGCAAGAGGCGAAATATCGCAACGGATTTTCAATGTCGGCTTGTGCTGGCGCAGGGGCTGACAGCGCCAAAAACGCCAAAAGCCCGATGGGGGTGAAAGTTTTTATTCCGCCCATAACTTATGCAAGCATGGCGAAATAGCGCACGTCAAGTGTGCGAAATGAAAACTTTTATTGAATGGTGGGAGTGCTTAACGGGCGTTGCTGTGCCGAACGGGGCAACTAGGTGATCGGTTTGTGCATTATGTGTGTGTTTCGATGCTCAGCGCCAACGCTTTAGCGGAGAGGGTATAGATCTTGTTCAATAGCCCACTGGGTTTGCTCACTCAGCGCATTAAACATCACTTCGCAGGGAGCGCTGCCTTCGGCTGCCGCGTCAAAGCGCGGGTCCTCAAGCGGCACGTTTTGCTGCACAAGTACTGCAACTTCCCGCGCCAAAGGGCCAAGTTTTTGCGCTGACTCTTCAATCATTGCGGCCAGCTCAGCTGCTGGGCCTTGTGTTACAAGATACGAATTTAAACTACGCACACCAAACGCAAGTTCATCTTCTGGCGTACGCGAGGGCGTTTCACCAATTGCGAGACGTTCTTTGTTCAGCGCGAGTTCATAGGCCTGACACGCGACGCCACTTTCAAGGATGATTGCATCAAACCCATCTAGGACACTCTGTTGCTCGGCGGTGTAGGCCGCAGCGCTTAGCGGTGCGGCCCCCAAAAGCATACCTATTAGAAATGCCGGTTTCACCCCAAGCTTAAGCTCGCAGCACTTTCCGGTAGTTCTTCGTCAAAGCAACGCTGGTAGAACTCGGCAACCGTCTGGCGCTCTAGCTCATCACATTTGTTCAAGAACGAAAGACGGAACGCATATCCGACATCTTGGAAGATGCGGGCGTTTTCGGCCCATGCGATGACGGTTCGTGGCGACATGACGGTTGAAAGGTCGCCGTTCATGAACGCGGTGCGGGTCAGGTCGGCGACGGTCACCATTTGGGAAATCGTCTTGCGACCGCTTTCAGAATTAAACGTCGGCGCTTTGGATAGGATGATGTTGGTTTCCGCATCATGGCTAAGGTAGTTCAACGTTGCGACAAGGGACCAACGGTCCATCTGCGCTTGGTTGATCTGTTGTGTGCCGTGGTACAGGCCAGTCGTGTCGCCAAGACCAACGGTGTTGGCCGTCGCGAACAGGCGAAAGTTCGGGTTTGGCGTGATGATTTCGTTCTGGTCCATCAGCGTCAGTTTACCGTCGGCTTCAAGAACGCGCTGGATCACGAACATAACGTCCGCGCGGCCTGCATCGTATTCATCAAACACAATCGCCACAGGGTTACGCAGCGCCCACGGCAAGATGCCTTCGTGGAATTCAGTCACCTGCACACCGTCGCGCAGTTTGATCGCGTCTTTACCGATCAGATCAATCCGAGAGATGTGTGAATCGAGGTTCACACGCACAGTTGGCCAGTTCAGGCGTGCGCCGACCTGTTCAATATGCGTGGATTTACCTGTGCCGTGATAACCCTGCACCATGACGCGGCGGTTGTAACCAAAGCCGGCCAAAATCGCCATCGTGGTGTCTGGGTCAAATTTATAAGTTGGATCAATTTCCGGGACGCGGTCGCCCGTGCCTTTGGGAAAACCTTTGACCTTCATGTCAGTATCAATGCCGAACACTTCACGGACCGAAATCTCTTCGGTTGGCTTCATATTCGGGTCAAGGTTTTCTTCGGCCATGATGGTGCCCTTACTAATAAAAATCTGCGTGGTCGCTTTGCGATTTGAGATGCAACAATTCGCGGCAAGCTGCAAGGGGAAGGGGCATTCCAATTGGATGCAGCGGGCATTCCAATTACTTGTATTTGGCATTCACTCTGTCATGCTGCGTGACAAGGGGACCGCTTGGACATGACGACACGTCAAGACATCGAGGATATGATCAATCGCGTTGCGCTGAATGACCGCGCAGCGTTCGAGGCGTTGTATACCGCGACAAGTGCGAAACTTTTTGGGATTATCCTACGTGTCTTAAAGGATCGCGCCGCTTCTGAGGATGTGTTGCAGGACGTTTACCTGCGTCTTTGGCAGGGCGGAGCGCAGACATTCGCAACAGGGCGTGCCAGCCCGATCAGTTGGCTTGCCACAATTGCACGCAACCGCGCGATTGATCGGTTGCGGCGCGTTAAACCTGTCAGCAACCTTGATGGTGTTGCTGAACCAAGCGATCCGGCACTGGGGCCGGAAGACCTTGCTGTTGCCTCATCCGAACGCGCAATGATCGATGCGTGTTTGGATGAATTACAGCCCGACCGTGCAACAGCCGTGCGCGGTGCCTATCTAGACGGGGACACATATGCCGACCTCGCGGCGCGTTTTGATGTACCGCTAAATACAATGCGAACATGGCTGCGCCGTAGCCTAATGAGTTTGAAAGACTGTTTGAGCAGATGAGCGACGAGAGAACAATTCCAGAAGACAACGACGATGTCATCGCGGCTGAGTTGAGTCTTGGGTTGTTGTCAGGCGATGCGCTGACCTATGCACAACGTCGTGTGCGTACGGATCTGCGGTTTGCCAGTTTAGTCGAAGACTGGGATATGCATTTCAGCACGCTTACCGAAACGATTGAGCCGGTGACACCACCGAATGGTTTATTCGAAAAGATCACACGACAGGCGTATCCAGATAGCCCGCACCGCATTTGGCGCTGGCTTGGCGTTCTCCCTGCATTTCTGGGGGCAGGTGCTGCGGCCCTCGTGCTGATCCTTGCGCTGCAATACGGCAATTACATGCAGCCCGACACACCAGTTGCCAGCCTTGCGGCTGAAATGATTGCCGAGGACGAAAGCATCATCGTTGCGGCTGCCTATGTTGGCGACAGCAATACATTGTTTGTCGAATGGCAAGTCGGCGAACGACTGCCTGACCGTGATGTTGAACTTTGGCTGGTTGCCGAAGGCGAAGCAATTTCCCTCGGTGTCCTGAGCAAAGAAGGAAAGATTACGGAATTCACTGTTCCTGCTGAGTTGCAAAACCTGTTAACTGGCGGCGCGCTTGCGGTGACTGATGAACCGATTGGCGGCTCACCCACTGGCGCCGCGACGGGTGCTGTTCTCGCGGTTGGGCCAATTACCACCCTTTGATCACGGCGGCCTCACATCGCTGTGAGGCGCTGTAATATGCTGAAACTCATTTCATGAAACATCCGTTGCTGCTGGCATCGGGGTCGCAATCACGCGGTTCCAAGTTCAACAAACTGGAGAAGTTTCATGACTATCAAGACATTCACAACTGCCGCCGCCTTTGTTGTAACCGCTGGTATGGTTTTCGCTGATGGACACGCTGCAGGGAAGACGATCGTCGAAAACGCCGTAGACTCACCAATTCACACAACGCTCGTTGCCGCAGTTACGCAGGCGGGGCTTGTCGAAACGCTGTCCGGCGCGGGACCATTTACGGTGTTTGCACCAACAGATGATGCGTTTGGGATGATTGCAGACGCCTCGCTTGGCGCACTTCTGATGGACGAAAACAAAGCGCAACTGACGCAAATTTTGACCTGCCACGTTGTTGGTGCAGAGGTGTTTTCTGATGCCCTCGCGGGCTTGATTGCCGATAACGGCGGTGCGTTTGCGGTTGAGACATTGGGTGGTTGTACCTTGAACGCAGAGATGGACGGCGACAGCATTACGCTTACGGATGAAAACGGTCGCGTTGCGACTGTGGGTGTTGCTGACATTGCGTCTTCAAACGGTGTAATCCACGCGATCGACAGGGTTATTTTACCTCAGCAATAATACCCGACACCAAGATCGGGCTATGGATCGAAGGCTATTCCCCCCGGTGAACAGGCTTTCGGTCACATCTACGTGCGTTGCGACGAAAACTATCCCCATGTCGCGGCGCACGTTTTACAAAGGGAGCAAGTAATCAGGAGCACCGCCATGAACCGCCGGACGTTTTCATTCACCGCCCTCGCTGCCGCCGCATTTGGCGCAACCCGAAGCGCTGCCGCTGACGGCCCCTATGAGGTGACCCGAACACAGGCCGAATGGCGTGCTATGCTGACCAACGCGCAATACCGTGTCATGCGTGAAGAGGGCACCGAACGGGCAGGGTCCTCGCCGTTGGATAAGAACTATGCGGATGGCGTTTATCACTGCCGCGGGTGCGATCAGGCGCTGTATTCGTCCGAGCATAAGTATGACAGCGGAACAGGCTGGCCATCTTTCTATGACGTATTGCCAAGCGCGATCCAGACCAAGGAAGATCGGCGTATTCTATCTGTGCGCACGGAATGCCACTGTGACCGTTGTGGTTCCCACCTTGGGCACATCTTCAATGACGGCCCAGCTCCGACAGGCCTGCGTCACTGTCTGAACGGCGTCAGCTTGGTGTTCCGTGCGGCCTAA
>CALBVZ010000077.1 GCA_937969445.1 uncultured Octadecabacter sp.
TCATCGCCATGCCCCTCGGCGTCATTTTCCGTGAAGGTGAGGTCGTCGCGAAGATCATCGGCATCGGTTTCGTCAAAAACCATTTCTTCTGCGGGCTCTTGCGCATCGCTTTCATCAAAGATCAGATCGTCATGCCGGTTCTCAATGACACCGTCGCCGCCGATTATGATTTCATATTCCCAAGGCGAGGCCCAAACCGGCGCGGCTGTCCCGCTGCGGATGTTTTTGGCGACGAACTCGGGCGGACCGAAGGTATTCAAGGCACGTTCTCCACCCAGTAGGGTCGCTATCTCACTGTCGCCCAGAAAGTCACCCGTAAAGTCCAGCTGCCCGTCTGTCTCGGTATAAAGCGGAACGCCTTGCGCAATTGAAGCCATTGGGCAAAACGCAGCTATTCCTGCGATCATGATCATGCGTTTCATGGTCTTTCCCTTCAATACAGGTCCACAAGAACAGCGCGATAGTTGGCTTGGTTTACAATTTGCCCAACCCATACGTCTTGCACGCCATCCCAACCGCCCGGTCGGGCAAGCAACACCGACACAGCGCCATCCTCAAATGCAATTTCACCGTTTACTGCGTTCACAATCTGGTTCTGATCCCAGATCAGGCTTAGCTCTGCCTGCGCGATCGTGGTGTCTCGCAGCCCGAATTGGGCGGGGTTGTCCAATTGCACAAAGGCGGTCACGGTTTCATCGCCTTCCTGAGGCTCTTCGAATTTCAACAAGCCCACGCGGACACCCAGCACCCGGTCCGCGATGGTCCAGCTGCGCCCGATAGGCAACCAGCCCTCGGGCTTGGGAAAGTCCCCGTTCAAACTATTGCGGATCATTTCATAGTCGGTCTGATCCATCAGCACGTCAGAGCTCTCGCGACAGAGCAAACCCGATGCGACCTCTTCACAGGGGCCAAGCTGCGCATCCCATTGCCGCGGATTTAGTGCGACGCTGAATGCCCCACCGGTCATGCGGGCCATCTGCATCGTCGGCCACTCAGCCTGCGCGCCTGCGGCGGTCGTGTAATAGAACGGTTCTTCGCTGGCCCACCCCCCGGGCAACATCCATTCAAGACCAACGCGCGGGTCCGCCACGCGGCAGGCAACAGCGCCATCGCAGGTCTTCCATGCCTCAAAGCCTAGCACCTGCGGCCCAGTTTCAGCGGCGATCTCTTCTGCGCTGAGCATGGTGTCAGCAGGCTCTCCATCTTCAGAGTGATCGGCGATATCCTGCGCCGTCTTTGGCAGGATATCGATCAACCCAAGGTGAAAATCTGCCCCATCCTGCCGCACCAACTGAACCCGGAACGTTCCCGTGCCGATTTGCGCTGGTAGAGGGGAAACGCCGTTTTGAGGGAGGGGAATAGTTTGCGTGTCCTGCCCATCAAGGCCGATAAACACCAGCTGATCGCCCGCCAAAATCGGCCCTTCGACCAGTAGGGCGCCCTGTATGCCTGGGCTTAGCGGCTCAGCGATTTGCGAAAAGGCGAAATCTGGCGCAGCGTCTGCCGGCGCGGAGCTTGTCCCTGCGGCGACATCTTCAATGGTCTCGACCAGATAGACAGGGAACCGGCCTAAATTATCGGCCAGTTCATAGCTGTCGCCCATGATTACTATCTCATAATCACCGGTGGGCAGGTCAAATTCCCATGGATAGAACGTGTGCTCGGTGGTTTCTGGATCAGTGCCAAAACGATAGGAAAAAGTGATGTTTTCTTCAAAAATGGTCGCACCCTCCGCAAAAAGCATCACGCTGTAGGTCGCGTTTTGCTGCAAAGGCTTCAAGCTGCGTAGCTGAAAACTGATCTCGCCGTCGGTTGTGAACGTATCGGCGCCAATCAGGGTAAAGGCGGCGTTGCTGGCCGTGAAGGGGATGGCTATTTCTTGCTGGTCATCGGTAAGCAGGGCTGCGATCTCACCTGCGCCGCCGTCACCTTCGGCTGCAAACATCCATTCGCCCCGCGGCAGGTCAAGGGTCCGCCCTGCAATGACCTGATCGGCCCCCTCAAGCCGCCCCAAGTCCTGCACCTCGCCAGTCGCTACATTGACTGCGCTTAAGTCAACGGATGCGGGGCGCGCAGTGCCGTCGGCAACAGCGATCGTGATCGTTGTCGTGGTGCTTGCGGCGTCCTTGTCAGGCGCGCTGGCGTGCTCGGCCCCGCTGGTTGCATCGTTAAGGGCGGTGCTCAGCGTTGGGGCATCGCGGGCGTCAACATATGTGCCGCCAGTCGCCTGAGCGAGGCATTGAAGCTGCATGCGGTCGTTTTCTTCACGGATGTCAAAACCGATGACATGCGCGGTGAAGTCGAACCCTTGGCTCTCAAGCTCTGCACCCAAGGCGCAAGGGTCCACACCGCAAGTTTCAATCCCGTCAGATAACAGAACCACCGTCGCCGGATCATCGGTAAAGCGCATTTCCTCAGCCGCCGTGCGGACGGCCTGAGACAGGGGCGTCTTGCCCCGCGGCGTGATGGTGCTGACAATCTGCGCCAATGACGCAGAGCCCTCAGGAGAAGGGCGCGCCAAGATTTCGATGTCAGCGCAGTCGCCGACACGGCGGTGCCCATAGGCGACCAGACCCACAGCCTGACCGTTGTTCTGCCAAGCGTCTGAAAGACCGGCAAAAACCTCTCGTGCGATCTCAACCTTTGCGACACCATCAACCTGACCCCACATCGAACCGGAGGCGTCAAAAACAACCATGACGTTATCGCCTTGTGACGTTTGGGCCTGTCCAAAGCTGGCAGAAAAAAGACACGCTATCAGGGCAAGCGTCCCCAATGGGGCGGGTCGGTGCGATAAAAATGGTTTTCCGCTCATGATGGGGCGCTCCTGTCATTGCCTCAAATAATTCGCCCCAATGTCCGGTTTTCAATCGATCGAAATTGATATATCAAATTCGCTATGAACCGCACATTCCTAGAGGCCGCCTACCGGCTTGAAATTCAGAAAGACATGACAAAGGCGTGGGATGTGGTTCTTGCGGCGCTGGCGGCCCATAACATTGACCGCGCCATGTATGTAGTGCGCGATGACGGGGGCATTCCCAACTGGTTTGTCTTGTCCAACCTGCCCAAAGATTGGCCAAAGCCGCTGATCGAAGACGCATCATTCAATGAACCATTCGTGACGCAATGTTGCGCGACCTTCGAGGTTTCCAAACTTGGCTCGGTCTACTTGGAAAACCATGAACGCTATGTCGACGATGAAACCCGCGCCTATGTCGCCACACTTTCGGGCTTTGACTGGCACGCCGGGCTTGGCATTCCCTGCTGCCTAAAAGGCTCTGGTCGGTTTGGCGGTTTCATCGTTGGTAGCAACGCAAAGCGCCACGACTTTGAACGCAGTGTCATGCCTCTGGCGGACCAATTGCAAACCTTCTGTCTGATCGCCCACCGCAAATTCGAACAATGCAGGCAGGCAGGCACTCAGGCAGAGGCCCGTCGCAGGCTGAGCGTGCGCGAACACCAAGTGATGGACTTGATCGCAGCAGGGCAGCGCCCGAAAGCGATTGCGCAAACCTTGTCACTCAGCGAGGCAAGCGTCCGCCTGTACATCAAGAACGCGCGCATGAAGCTCGGAGTCTCAACAAATGAAGAAGCCGTGATCCGCCTTTTGCAAGACGTCCAAGCGCCGGTGCGATGAACTCTGATTCACACGCTTTGAATGTCGGGTGCACCCGCCTGCACCGCAACAAATGGATTGCCGGCTGAATGCCGGATATGGATCTGAGGCAAGTATCTGATAAGATTTCGAGAAGGTAGAGGTGGTCGTGGAAATTCGGACCAGTCGTTAAGGTGGATCACATGACGAAAGAAGTGATCCAAAATGAAGAAACGAAAGAACCATTCGTCCCACTGCCCGGCAGTCGATGCGAAGTATCGATGAGAGGGGGAGTTTAAG
>CALBVZ010000078.1 GCA_937969445.1 uncultured Octadecabacter sp.
CGTCGAGGACGAGCCAGCAGAGGAAGCACCTGTCCCGATGTTTGCGTCGCGTTTGCGCGCAGATCGCACGGACGGGCACCCTGCTCCGGCTCCTGAGGCCGAGGTTGCGCCGGAAACAGGCCGTACCGAACCGACGTTCAGCCGCCAAACACCTGCATCTCTGGCCGTCCCAACGGGCAAAGGCACCGATCCGATGCCACCGTTGTCTGCACCAAGCCGCGGTGTAGATACGACCCCAGTTGCGCAACCGATCACGACCGAAGCACCTGATGTGCAGGCTCCGGCAGCTGAGATTGCCATCACGGGCGAAGCGCCAACTGCCCTGCCTCCAGACGCAGCGGTCACGGCCAAGCCCCTTACAGCACAGCACGACGACGGCGTTTCCACACCGAGCATCGAGCCCACAGACGAGCGCTCGGAAGAAAAGCGTGGGGCCGCAGCCACAGCCATTGGTGCAGCAACAGCAGTTGGCGGGGCCGTTGGTGGCATGTTCGCAAGCCGACGCATGGCGCGTGCTGACGCAAAGGCCGCCAATGAAGCGGAAGCAGACGCAAAACCCGATGAAAAATCACGCCTGACTGTCTTTGGCGCGCGCAAGCAACCAAAGAAAAAGCCTAAAGTGGTCGTCGGCGGCAAGCCGCGTTTCCTATTACCGATCCTAACAGCAGTGTTGTTGCTGTTCCTCCTTGCATTCGCAGCGTTTGCGGCAATGTCTGAAGAAGGCTTCGCTTACTGGTTTGGATTTGGATCAGCTGAAGAAACACAAATCGCAGCTGACCCTGCCGATCCTACATCGGCTCCGGAGGTGGCCGAAGCGCAAGCTGAAGACGCCACCGAAGTGGCCGCATTGGATTCGTCCGATGCTTTGGCCGCTCCAACAGCGCCCGCAGGGGGGCAGGTCCTTACCCCTGAGGAAGCCGCGCGTATCTATGCCGCCACCGGTGTGTGGCAAAGGGCCCCCCGAATTCCCCTAAATCCCCGCACAACCTCACTTGATCAGCTGGCGCTTGCAACCGCTCCGAGCCCCGTTGTGCGTGTCCCACCCAGCCCCTTGGCATCCGCCAGCAGCGTGGCAGGTGATGCCGTCATCGCCACACCAATTGACCCGCCCCCACCAAGCCAACAGTTTGATTACAATGAAGAAGGTCTTATTGTTGCGACTGAACAAGGTGCTGTAACGCCTGATGGAATCTTGGTTATTTCTGGCCGCCCTGCACTGAACCCGCCGACACGCCCTGGAACGGTTGCCCCCGAAATCACTCCGCAAGACCAGCTTGCCGCCGTTATTCCTGAAGAAGCCGCATCCATCGAAAATACCCCTGACGGCGTCATTGTGATTGCTGGCCGCCCGTCTATTGAACCACCCGTTCGTACGGGAACCGCCGCCCCTGCTCCTGCGCCTGAAGCCGCCGCATTGGCCGCTGGTGATGCGCCGCTCGTCGCCACCGATGATCTGTTGGTTCTCGCTGGGTCGCCGACCATTTTGCCCCCTGTACGTCCAGGAACGCTGGCCCCCACGGCCGTTCCAACACCTGAAGTCGCACCCGAACTTCCCGCTGACGTTATCCCCGAAGGTGAAACGCCGACGACAGATACCGCCGTTGACGGTGTGAACTTGATTGCGGGGCCGCCACCGATTTTACCACCTGCCCGTCCAGGAACCGTCGCGCCGCAAGCGGACATCGACAGCCTGACGCAAGACATTGCCGTCGCGCTTTCGACCAGCACGGCACAAACACCTGACGCAGCCACACGACGCCCGACACTGCGCCCCGCCAGCATCCAACAAGTCGCTGTTGCCGCCGCAAACACCCCCGTTGTTGGCGCACTCACGATTGAGCAAGCTGCAGGATTCCGCCCGCGAACACGCCCTGCCGGCCTTGCCCCCGTACCGTCGCCCGAACCAGAGCCAGAACCCGAAGTCGCGGCCGTCGAACCCGCACAAGCCGCCCTCCAAATCGCTCCGGAAATTGCTGCCGCCGTACAGGCCGCCGCGAACCGTCCGAACCCGATTGTAAACCCAACCGCACAGGCCGTGCCGCAATCCTCACGACCAGATACACGCCCGCGTAACATGGACCGTATCGTTGCCCGCGCCGCGCAAGCCCAAGAACGTGCAGCCACGCAAGTGGCCGCCGTCGCGCCGCGAACTGTCGCGCCAAGTGGTCCAACAGCTGGTTCAGTGGCGCAAGCGGCGACGCTCGACAATGCGATTAACCTGCGTGACGTGAACCTCATCGGGATTTATGGCGGGTCGGGTGACCGTCGCGCACTGGTCCGCATGGGCAACGGCCGCTACTTGCGCGTCACAGTTGGCGACCGCCTTGATGGCGGCCGAGTGACAGCCATCAGCGCGAGCGCACTCAGCTATACCAAGCGTGGACGCGCGATAACCTTGGAAGTTCCCGGCTAGGCCCTTGTCATTCCCGCACTGCACGCGGATATCTAGGCTATGGAACAAACCCTAATTCTAGCAACAGTTTTGCTTGGCGCTGCGGTCATTGCAGTGCCCATGGCTGCACGCCTCGGTCTTGGGTCTGTTCTTGGATATCTCCTTGCGGGTGTCGCTATTGCCCCGATCATTGGGGCAGAAGCCGCTGAACTTCAGCATGTCGCCGAATTTGGCGTGGTTATGATGTTGTTCCTTATCGGGCTTGAGCTTGAGCCACGCGCGCTTTGGGGTATGCGCCACCGCCTGCTTGGGCTTGGGGGGCTACAAATTGGGCTGACAACCGCTCTGTTGATGGGCGTTTTCATGTGGCTTGGGGAACCTTGGCAAACCTCCCTCGCCATCGGCATGATTTTCGCACTCTCATCTACTGCAATTGTGCTGCAGACCTTGGACGAAAAAGGCCTGATGCAAACCAGCGGCGGGCGCAGCACGTTTTCTGTTCTGCTAACGCAAGACATCGCAGTGATCCCGATGCTCGCTTTCCTACCCCTGCTTGCACTGCGTTCACCTGTTTCGATTAACCCTGATGGCTCAGTGAACCGTGGGATCGAAACTGAGGATTCGGCACACCACGCCATGAGCCTTGTTGAAGGGTTGCCTGCATGGGGCGTCACCCTTGTGACACTTGGGGCTGTCGCGGCTGTCATTTTGGTCGGTGTGTTCCTAACCAACCCACTGTTTCGATACATTCACCACGCACGCCTGCGCGAAATGTACACAGCGCTTGCCCTGCTAATTGTTGTGTCAATCGCAGCGCTTATGGGCCTTGTCGGGCTTTCTGCCGCCCTTGGCACATTCCTTGCGGGTGTGGTCCTCGCGAACTCAGAATTCCGGCACGAACTGGAAAGTGACCTTGCCCCGTTTAAGGGCCTGCTGCTTGGGTTGTTTTTCATCACAGTTGGCGCGGGTATTGATTTTGAAACGCTGCTGAACAAACCTGGCCTTATTGTTGGGCTTACGCTAGCTGTGATCCTGATAAAAGGGTTCGTGCTTTACCTGCTGGCAGTCATTTTCAAGCTGCGCGGTCGTGCGCGTTGGCTGTTCACCCTCGGCCTTGCGCAGGCTGGTGAATTCGGCTTCGTCCTCATTGCATTCTCGCTGCAGCAGAACGTTCTTACGCAATCTCTTGGTGCTGATCTTTTGCTGGTTGTGGCGCTTTCCATGCTCGCCACCCCGCTGTTGTTCATCCTCTATGAAGTTCTATCGCGACGCATCACATCCGATACGACAGACCATCCGGAGGACGAGATTGACGAAAAAGGCACCGTTATAATCGCAGGTATCGGACGTTTCGGGCAAATCGTTAACCGGCTTGTGCAGTCCAGCGGGTTTAGCACCGTGGTTCTGGATCACGACCTTAAGACGGTCCAAACCATGCGGACATTTGGCTTCAAAGGCTTCTTTGGCGATCCGACGCGGCCTGACATCCTACATGCCGCAGGGTTAGATGACGCCTCGGTGCTTGTAGTGGCGCTGGACAGCAAAGAAGCAGCCGTAAAACTGGTGAAATACGCGCGTTCGCACAACCCTGATCTGCACATCGTTGCCCGTGCCCGTGACCGCGTTCACGTCTACGAACTCTACGCCGCTGGCGCGAATGACATCGTCCGCGAGCTGTTTGACAGCTCACTTCGTGCGGGCCGCTATGTTTTGGAAAACCTCGGTCTGTCTGAATTCGAAGCCTCAGAAGCGGAGATGTCGTTCTACCACCATGATCGCCGCCTACTACGTGAACTCGCCGAAGTTTGGGATCCGAAAATTCCAATCGCACAGAACAGCGCCTACATCGAACGGGCGAAAGCATCGAACCGTGACTTGGAAAGTGCGCTCACCCAGACCTTGGACGAGGCTGAACGCAAGGCAACGCGCCAAAGCGATAGCCCTGCGTTTCGCAACAAACCTAAAAGCTAGTTAACCAGCAGCAACGCCAGCTTCTGCGAATGTCGCCATGTCGGAATGGCATGCAATGGCCGACTTCAACACGTTGATCGCCAGCGTCCCGCCGGACCCTTCACCAAGACGTAGTCCCAATGACAAAAGCGGCTTCTTATCAATGGCATTCAGCAGTTTTTCATGCGCACCTTCAGCACTCAGATGGCCCGCAACCGTGTGATCCAGCGCACCCTCAACCGCAATTTCAAGCGTCGCAGCAGCAGCACTACAAATGAACCCGTCCAAGATAACCGGAATACGGTGGTGACGTGCAGCCGCAATCGCGCCAGCCATCGCGGCCAACTCGCGCCCACCAAGACAACGCAGTGCCTCAAGTGGATCTGTTGTGTCATGCAATGCCAATCCGCGCGCCACGACATCCGTTTTGCGGGCAAGCCCTTCGTCGTCCACACCTGTCCCGCGACCAGTCCAATCGGCAGCATCGCCACCCAGAACCGCCGCCGCAACAGCCGCAGCAGATGTCGTGTTGCCGATGCCCATTTCACCCGTCACCAGCAAATCTGCTTTCGGGTCAACGGCTGCCCAGCCAGTGCTCAGCGCTTGCACAACTTCGTCCTCAGTCATCGCTGCAGTGACGGTGAAGTCCTGTGTCGGTGTCTCCAGATCAAGGGCAACAACATCCAAAGACGCGCCTGCCGCTTTGGACAACTGGTTGATCGCCGCCCCGCCATGTTCGAAATTCGCAACCATTTGAACGGTCACTTCAGGTGGGAACGCTGAAACGCCTTGCGCACAAACGCCGTGGTTGCCGGCAAAGATAATCACCTGCGGGTTTTCGATGCTTGGGCGGTCCGTATCGCGCCACCCAGCGTACCAAATCGCCAGCTCCTCAAGCCGCCCTAACGCGCCCGGCGGCTTGGTCAGTTGCCCATTGCGCTCTTTGGCTCCGGCGATTGACGCCATATCAGGTCCCGTTGCCGCCGCAAGCGTGGCGCGAAATTCGGAAAGCGTCGAGAAAGGAGCGGTCATGGGAAAGGCCTCATTGCAAACATTTACCGCACTCTCTACCCAATGGGGCGGAAATGACCAGACAGGAAGCGGCGACATGGCACAAAACAGCGACAAGACAACGCCTTTCGCGCTCTCAGACATTGCCGCCGCCCTCGGGTTGCTCAGCCGCCTGCCGATATCCGTGGACACCGAACGCGCGAAGCAGCGCGGCGCTTTGGCCGCTTGGGCCTATCCTATCGCTGGCCTTATCCTTGCGCTGATCGCTGGCATTGTAACCCAATGCGCGCTTTGGCTCGGCTTACCCAGCACACTGGCCGCAGGCCTCACCCTCGCCACGCTCATCACCACAACGGGCGCAATGCACGAAGATGGTCTAGCAGATTCCGCCGATGGGCTTTGGGGGGGGTGGGACACGGATCACCGCCTAAAAATCATGAAAGACAGCTTCATCGGCACCTACGGCGTGCTCGCTCTTGGCCTTAGCCTCTTACTTCGGTGGAGCGCATTGACGCTTATCCTCGAGAACGACATGCTTTGGCCCGCGCTTCTCGCTGGCACCATGCTCAGCCGCGCGGTGATGGTTCCAATGATGGCATTCTTGCCCCACGCCCGCACCGAAGGCCTCAGCCACTCGGTCGGCCGCCCCCCCGTACAAACAGCCTATATAGCACTTGCAATCGTTGCAGTTGCGACCCTCATCCTTGTCCAATTCTGGGCGCTCTGGCTTGTCGTGACTTGTGCACTCACTGCGCTCATATGCGCGACAATCGCAAAATCAAAGATTAAGGGGCAAACCGGTGACATTCTCGGGGCTACGCAACAGCTTACAGAAATCACAGCCCTGCTCACACTCGCAGCGCTTCTTTCCTAACTTTGCTTTTGTTTCGAAAATATCCCCGCCCCGTTGAATTTTTCCACCGGAAAATTTCAACTTTGAGGCTTCAAAGCGAACAATTAAGAACGGCGTCCAATTGTTGCGCCGAAAACGCGGCAACCGAGCGCGTCTCTAAATCACCGCCATCCATACGCGTGACCATGATATCGGACCAATCACTGTCAGCCGTCACCATCTCGGGGCCGTCCCCACAATCGCGCAGGCCACCGGAAATGAAATCCTGCCCGATCTGATGGTTCGTTAACCCGCCGAGTTCGGCATCCAACACCAAACCAGCACCATCCCATTCAAAGACTCGCAATATCTTGGCCAAATGCGGACGATCAATGAACGCGACCTCAACCCGACCGTCCCCATCAAAATCAGCGGCACCAATTGGTGCAAGCCAACGGTTAGTTCGGCCAATATGGGGCGTTTCACCGATCTTTCCGATCTCGTTGTAAACGGCCAATGATCCGCCGCGCGCCACGTCGGTTTCAATCACCACCACTTCGGGCGCGCCATCACCGGTGATGTCCCACAGACGCGGTGCGATATCTTCAAAAACATGATCTTCCGGCAGGCTCACGCGGTATCGCACCTTATGCGACCAATCCTCAGTTTCGATCACAAGCTCAGTGAACTCAATCGCATCACCCAGAATTCCATGCCCATACCGTGTTGTTGGCCCGTCAAACGTCGCGCCAACAATCGTCTCCGCCGCGCTGGCTCCGGCCAACCCCACGCACAACGTCAACGACGCACCGCGCACAAGACCTTGCAACGCCCACGACATCAGACGCGGTGCCATCTTAAATTTGCTTTTCAGGCATCCGCACGACCAAGCCGTCCAAGTCGTCGGTTACCTTCATCTGGCACGTCAAACGGGATGTTTCCGCGTTCGGTTCATAGGCGAAATCAAGCATGTCTTCTTCCATCGCGTCTTTCGCTGGGATTTTTTCAACCCAAGCTGCATCCACATAAACGTGGCAAGTGGAACAGGCACATGCGCCGCCGCAGTCGGCTTCGATACCTGGAATGCCGTTGTCACGCGCGCCTTCCATAACGGTCAAACCGTTGGCGACGTCTACGATGTGCTCTTTACCGCCATGCTCGATGTAAGTGATCTTTGCCATTGTTGTTGGCCCTTTTTAAAAACTCTGTTGCTTGATAGATAGTCCGCGTTGCGCGGCCATTCCAGACCCTTTTAAACACGAAGTCGTTGATGGGGTGGCACGTAAACGACACCATCGCACCTCGAAATGGCCCGTCACGTCGCATCATGCTTTGCGCGCATGCCTGGTTCGGGTACAAATCCGTAACAAACGGGCCAAAAGAGCCCGAGGATGAGCAGATGACGACACGAACCCATCGATCCACGTTTAGCGTGCTTGCAGCCTTTGGGCTGACCGTTTTGACGGGATGTTTGGACGCGCCTCATGTGACCCGTGCGGATAGCGATCCGATTGGCCCATTGGCGGAACCTGCCACCGTGGACGCGGACAGCGGCACCTGTTTTGCGCGTGCAACAACCCCTGCAATCATTGAAACCGTGACTGAACAAATCATGGTGCAACCCGCAACTGTGCGCAGTGATGGCAGCGTCGTTTCACCTGCGGTCTTTCGCACTGTCACACGCCAGCAAATTCTGCGCGAACGTCGCGAGGTGGAATTTGAAACACCCTGTGCGACCCTCATGACGCCGCAATTCGTGGCCTCTGTGCAGCGTGCGCTTATTGCGCGGGGCTATTACCGTGGAAGCATCAATGGAACCTTGGATGCACGCACAACAGGGGCGATTGAGAGGTTCCAGACAGCACAAAACGATGTGCACACAGGTACCCTGACTCTCAAGACGGCTCAAACTTTGGGATTGGTCGCGCTTCCACGCGATCAACTATAAGCGCCAAAGCGCAAACAGTTGCTTTGTCACAAACGAAAGCTTTTCGCCGGCAATCTATGCGGCGGCTAAACCTGCTTGATCCATAGCGCGCACGATCACTTCTTGTCGCGCGCAGCTTTCTCTTCTTTGGTCAGCGTCTGGTTCCAAACGTTCTTGCTGATGCCCAAGGCCGGGTCCAGCGGTTTGGTTTTACCTTTGGTAACCTTGCCGCCCTTATTCAGATATTGCTGAATAAGATCGTCGTCTGTGGTGTCTTTGGGTACATGTTTCATACCCAAGGCTTACTCTGATCAATTGAGGGAGGCAACACAGGCCCGCGCCCTCTAACGAAAAAGGGCGCCCCGATCGGAGCGCCCCATTCCTAAAGTTTGGTTCTGTTTATTCAAGCCCGAGCGCAACAAAGCGTGGCGCGCCATCGCGACGCACCAGCAGCAGAAGGGACTTACGCCCTGCGTCTTGCGCTTCTTCAACACGGGCTTCGAAATCCGCGATGTCTGTCAGCTTTTGCTGGCCCGCTTCGGTGATCAGATCCCCAGCAAGCAGGCCTTTGGTTTCGGCCTCAGAGTCAGCTTCGACTTCAACCACAACAAGGCCGCTTCCTGCTTCAACGCCAAGGCTTTCTTCCATGTCAGGTGAAATCTCAGACAGGGTCATGCCAAGCATGTTGGTTGTGTTAGGCGTTCCCTCATCAGGTGTTTCGCCATCTTCTGGGAAGGCTGCGGCTTCGGCAGTTTCACGACGTCCAAGCACAACAGTTAGGTCAACCATTTCGCCTGTACGCAGCACCTGAACAGGAACTTCTTTGCCAACGGGTGAGTTGCCGACGATCTGAACCAGCTCACGCGTGTCTTCAATCGCGACACCGTCAAACAGAAGGATAATATCGCCAGACACCATGCCCGCGTCTTCCGCAGGGCCTGCTGGCACATCTGTAACCATTGCGCCGCGTGCTTCCTCAAGCCCGTCAATCGCGTCGATCATATCAACAGTGACGTCCTGAATGCGTACGCCAAGCCAGCCGCGACGTGTTTCACCGAATTCTTCCAGCTGATCGACGACATTGGTCACAACATCCGAGGACATCGCAAAGCCAATCCCGATTGATCCGCCATTGGGGGACAGGATCGCCGTGTTCACGCCAATCACGTCACCATCCATGTTAAACAATGGCCCACCAGAATTCCCGCGGTTAATCGCAGCGTCGGTCTGGATGTAGTCATCATATGTCCCTTGTAGCGAACGGTTACGCGCCGAGATAATCCCAGCGGACACAGAGAACCCCTGCCCCAACGGATTACCCATCGCCATCACCCAGTCGCCCACACGTGAACCCGGCCCATTGCTGTCACCAAAGCTCACAAAGCTGAGGGGCGTGTCATATTCGACCTTTAGCAATGCGATATCTGTGTTCGGGTCCGTACCGATCAGCTCAGCTGGGAGCAGCTCAGACGGCTGGCCGTCACCTGGGAAAAACTCGATCTCGATCTCGTCCGCACCTTCAATGACATGATTGTTCGTCACGATGTAACCATCAGCAGAGATTACGAAACCGGACCCCAACGCGGATGAACGGCTTGGGCCGTCATCGCCAAATTCGTTGAAAAAGTCTTCGAACGGAGAGCCTTCTGGCACAACGCCCTGCGGCCCAGTTCGCCCTGCAATCACGGTGCTTGTAGTAATGTTCACCACGGATGGGCTGACCTGTTCCGCCAAGTCCGCGAATGTCGCGGGGCGGTTTTGTGCGTCTGCGCTCACGACCGTTAGCAATGACAAGGCAAGGCCGGTCATCAGTGCAGCGATCCATTTCTGGCGCGTAATTTCTTGGGCTGGGGCGATTGCGATAACCTGTGGCTTTGTAACCGATTGGGGTTTCACGTGACTCTCCTTCAGAGGGTAGCAATTCAATGACTGAACATCAGTCCTTGGGATAGAATGTAGGGGACGATTGCGCCAACGCAACGTCTAACACGCGTTCGTCAACAGCTTGTGAGGATTTCTGAGCGACGATACGCTTACCTTAGCACGCCAAAGCTTGCCGCTAGCCAGACCAGCACAACACCGATGCACAGCGCGACAAAGCCGATCAATCGCCGTGTCTCGAGTGTCATTTGGCGCAAAGCTGCCAACATGTCCTCAACGAGCGAAGGGGCCAGTGCGTACACCAGCCCCTCTACTATTAGCACCAGCCCGAGGGCGAGTAGCGCGATACCCATTACTCGCCAGCGTTGCCGGTTGGCGAGCGCAGGTAGTCAAAGAAGTCTTCCGGAGGCGTCATGACCAAGCGGGCGTTACCGGACGCAAGACCCGTGCGATACGCTTCCAAAGACCGGTAGAACTCAAAGAACTCAACATCTTGTCCGTAGGCCTGCGCAAAGATCGCGTTGCTTTGGGCGTCTGCTTCACCTTCAACGATGCGCGCTTCGCGGTTCGCATCAGATTCAAGTTCAACCACAGTACGATCCGCAAGGGCCGTGATGCGTGTCGCGGCTTCACGACCACGGGCACGTTCATCTTCCGCTTCACGTTGACGTTCCGAAACCATGCGTTCGAACGTACGTTCAAGGTTTTGGGACGGCAAGTCAGTCCGCTTCAGACGCACATCGATCACTTCGATACCTAAGGCAGACGCCTCAGCAATCGCGGCGTTCCGGATGCGCAACATCAGAGCGTCACGGTCTGTGGACAGGATGTCACCAGACGTAACCTCACCCAACACGGTACGCGTTTCCGCGTTCAGGATGTTTTCAAGACGCTGGTCAGCAATTGCAATCGCTTGATCTCCACCAGCACCCGTCGCCTGACGCACCCGCTCCAGATTAACAATCCGGTAGCGTGCGAACGCATCCACAATCAAACGACGGTCATCGCTTGGGATGACTTCTTGCGCGGCCATATCGATAGAAATGATACGGTCATCATAGGTCACAACCTGATCAATCATCGGCAAACGGAAGTTCAAACCGGGGTCTTCAACGGTTTGAACAACACGACCAAACCGCAACACGAGCGCTTTTTCGCGTTCGTCTACGATGAAAATCGAACTCAGCGCGGTTGCAATCAGGATGACAACAATCGGCAATGCAAAGAGTGACTTATTCATTAGTTCGACCCTCCAGAGTTGGTTGGAGTACGTAGTTGATCAAGCGGCAGGTACGGAACAACACCGCTTCCGCCTTCGGAATTTTCATCAAGCAGAATGATATTCGCCGCCCCGAACACGTCTTCTACCATTTCTAGATACAAACGTTCTCGCGTCACTTCCGGTGCTTTCTCGTATTCTTCGAGAACAGACACAAAACGCGCCGCTTCACCCTGTGCTTCGTTGACGACACGGGCGCGGTAGCCTTCGGCATCTTCCAGGATTTGGGCTGCATTACCACGGGCACGTGCCGTTTCACGGTTGGCGTAGGCGTCCGCTTGGTTTTGTAGCTGAATACGTTCCTGTTCCGCATCTTGAACGTCGCGGTAGGCCGCGAGTGGGGATGTCGAAATGTTTTCACCATCAATGTTCTGTGTATCCACGCGCGTCGCGGGCGGATCAGCAGCGCCAAGGTTGATACGGACGATATTTACACCAGAGTTATAGCTATCCAGCGTTGTTTGTGTCAGTTCACGCATCCGCTGTTCAATAGATGCACGGTCTTGGTTCAGGTTGGCCAGTTCGGATGTCGCGATGATTTCACGCATCACAGATTCAGAAACCGCTTCGATGGTTTCAGACGGTTCAGCCAGATTGAACAAGAATTGGTCAGCGCGGTTGATGTTCCAAACCACTTGAAAATCGATGTCGACGATATTTTCATCACCCGTCAGCATCAAACCTGTATCGCCTTCAAGCGCTCGTAGCACCGATGGGCTTTCGGATAGTTCTTGTGGAACAGGATCTTCACCAATTGAGATCACGCGTTCCTGCGTCACCTGAACGATTTCATATGTGACCAGTGGCCACGGCGCGAAGTTCAGACCGTCGGACCCGATGCAGGGGTCATTACATTCGCCCAGAAACAGCTCAACCGACTGTTGTTCCGGTAAAACACGGTAAAAGCTGTTGAAACCCCAAAGGGCAACCGCCGCCAAAACGCCAAGGCCGATCATGCCACGCGACACAACAGGGCCACCTGCCCCACCGCCGCTACCAGAACCACCGCGGTTTCCACCGCCGCCGCCCAGCAGATCGCGCAGCTGGTCTTTGGTTTTGTTTATGATCTCATCGAACTCAGGGATTTGCGGTTCGTTGGTTGGGCGACGCCCACCATTGCGATCGCCATTCCCGTTTGGGCGAAAACGGTCTTCGTCGTCACCGCCGTCGTTGCCTCCGCCCCCCCAGGGGCCGCCGTTGTTTCCAGCCATTAAGCCTGTCTTCCCTTGTTGCGACCCGATATTTTCGGGCCCGAATTATCTTGTTATACTAAATGGGCTTTTGGCCCCAACATTCAAGCGGTTCTCACCGGTTCCTTCATTGTCACAAGCTCTTCCGAAATCGTCGGGTGCACCGCGCAAGTTGCATCAAACTGCTCTTTTGTGGCCCCCATCTTGATCGCGATGCCCGCCAATTGGATCATCTCGCCTGCGTGCGGGCTGACGATATGACATCCTAGCACCTTTCGGGACGCTTTGGACACGACGAGTTTCATCAGCACGCGATCAGGGCGATCTGCGAAGGCTGATTGCATCGGACGGAAACTGGTTGCGTAAATTTCAACCGGCTCCTGCTCGGCGGCGGCTTCCTCAGATAGCCCCACGGTGCCCATTTCCGGCTGTGTGAAAATCGCGGACGGGATAAGATCGTGGTCCACTTTCGTCGGGTTGCCTTTAAACACGGTTTCAACGAACGCCATGCCCTCGCGGATGGCGACCGGTGTTAACTGAACACGGTTGGTCACATCACCAATGGCGTAGATGCTTGGCACTTTTGTTTGGCTATAATCATCAACCACGATTTCAGCCCCGCGTCCAACCTCAACGCCAACGTCCTCAAGGCCCAGCCCGTCAGTGTTTGGTGTACGGCCCGTAGCAAACATAACTTGGTCGTAAACTGCTTCGGTGCCGTTGGTGCATTTCACCCAAATGCCGCCGTCACGCTTTTCCATCTCAAGCACGTTGGTGCCAAGATGCAGGTTCACGCCCTTCTCGATCATCATCTCAGAGACCAGACCGCGGGCCTCATCGTCAAACCCACGCAGGATTTGCGCGCCGCGGTAGAACTGTGTGGTTTCAACACCAAGGCCATTGAGAATACAGGCAAACTCAGATGCGATGTATCCGCCGCCAACGATCAGGATCTTCTTTGGCAACTCAGGAAGCAGGAAAATTTCGTTCGACGTAATTCCAAGCTCTGCGTTTTTGATATCGGGCATTACGGGTCGGCCACCTGTGGCGACCAAGATATGCTTGGCGCTTAGGGTCGTGCCATCCGCAAGCGTGACCTCATGTGGGCCAGAAACTGTCGCGCGGCTGTCATGGATCGTCACGTCAGAATTCGCGAGAAGTTTGCGATAGATTCCTTCAAGACGCTCAAGTTCGGCGTGCATTTTTTCTTGAAAACGCGGCCACTCAAATGTGCCGTTCTCAACGGCCCAACCATAGGCGCGCGCATCAGCAAACATTTCATGATATTCAGACGCGAAGACCATCAGCTTTTTCGGCACACAGCCACGGATCACGCAGGTCCCACCCATGCGAAATTCTTCGGCCAATCCAACCTTAGCACCCGTCGCAGACGCCACACGTGCAGCACGCACCCCGCCAGATCCGCCACCAATTACAAATAGATCGTAGTCGAAATCAGTCATGGCATTGGTCCTTCAGCGCAAAATTTGTTCAGGTATTGGGTAAAGCACAGGCCCGCGATGATGACCAGTCACAGGGTTGTGCAATTGAAGCGGCCGATTCCGCCTTAGTCGTTCAAGTCAGCGAACAGGTTTTCCGTCTCAACGAACTCAATCCGGTCTTCTTCAACCGATCCCTCATTAATATCGCGGATTTCAACGCGACCATCGCCGAACCCGATAATGACGACGTCACAGATATCAATGAACAATCCGTTCTCAACAACGCCCGGTATCTGATTGACAATAAGCGACAATTGCCGCGCGTTCCCGATCCGGTTCAGGTGCATATCAAGGATATGATTACCCTCGTCCGTGTAAAACGGCGCATCCCCATTCATCCGCAACGTCACCTTACGGCCCAGCACATCCATGCCGATCAGCGTTTCCTCGACCAGTGTTTTGCTTGTCTGCCAACCAAAAGGGATCACTTCAATCGGCAACGGAAATGCACCCAGTGTTTCCACCTGCTTTGACGCATCCGCGATCACGATCATCTGGTCGCTTGCGGTTGCGACAATCTTTTCCTGCAGCAACGAACCGCCACCGCCTTTTATCAGGTTCAGGTTGCCGTCATATTCATCAGCACCATCAATCGACAGGTCCAACCATTTGGCTTCGTCCAATGAAATTACGTCGATACCAACGTCGCGCGCCAGTGCCGCGGTGCGTGATGACGTTGGTACGCCTTTGATTTTCAGGCCCTCTTTCTCGACCCGTTCGCCTAGGCATTTGACCAACCACGCAGCCGTTGATCCCGACCCAAGGCCCACTTTCATGCCGTCTTCAACATAACTACTTGCCTGTTTTGCCGCGACGAATTTGGCTTTGTCGATTGGGGACAATTCGGACGACATGGGCAGCTCCTGCGTGTTGAATCGGTACTTTGGCCCTTATAAGCGCGCAAACGCTTCTGAGCGAGACGGAATGGTTAATCGCAATGATTTAATTATTCGGAAACGCCCCAAATTGCGTCGTGAAGACGCTGGCTGAGCCCGTGAACTGTGCCATGTTACGCTCATGACCAAACTTGTTCTTCACTATGCGCCTGACAATGCGTCGCTGTGCATTCGCCTCGCACTTGAAGCGGCTGGCTTGCCGTTTTCAACCCGCCTCGTGGATCGCGCTGCGTTCGCGCATAAATCGGAAAACTACCGCGCCTTGAACCCCAACGGGTTGATCCCTGTTCTTGAAACCCCGGGTGGCGCGCTGTTTGAAACGGCCGCGATATTGTTGTGGGTTGCTGAGCAAAAACCAAAACTACTGCCCAGCGATGACGGTGAACGCACACAGGCCGTTAAGTGGTTGATTTGGATGTCAAATACGCTGCACCCCACACTGCGTATGCTGTTTTATCCTAACCAGTATATTACCGGGGCCGCCCAAGACGCGTTGTCCGAAAGGACCCGTGCGCGGCTGTGCAAACAGCTTGCGATCGTTGATGGTGGATTGGTCGACGCGGGATTTGTCGGCGCTCAGGTTCCAAGCATCCTGGACTGCTACCTTTGCCCGATGTTGCGCTGGACGCAGCTTTACCCCGTCAACGCGACCTCGCGCCCAGACCTTGCGGATTACCCAACGCTGCAACGCATCGCTGCTATAAATGAAACATACCCGTCAACCGCCGCTGCAATCACCGCCGAAGGTCTTGGAAGTACGCCTTTCACCGCCCCGCACTACGCTAAGCCCCCGGAAGGGTCCGCAACCTAGGCCTCGCAAACATGCCCCATGGAGTCGTTTTCCACACCACAACAATACAAAACGCAATCTACAGTTAGCGGACATCAACAAGGCAGCTGCATATGTTTCTATCCGTTTTCGATATGTTCAAAGTAGGGATTGGCCCTTCTTCGTCACACACAATCGGCCCGATGGTTGCCGCGGCACGTTTCCTTGACCACCTGCGCGCGCAGCCGTTCAAGGTCGCTGGCGTTAAGGCATCGCTGCATGGGTCGCTTGCATTTACGGGAGTGGGACACGCCACCGACCGCGCGACAATCCTTGGCCTCGCAGGATTTCGCGCTGATGACTATGACCGCGACAAGGCGGATGCTGAAATGGCGCGGATCACAGCGGAAGGAACGGTGCTCCCTGACGGACTCGGGACGCTGACGTTCCGCCCTAAGGACCACTTGGAATTTGACTATGGCCCCGCACTTAGGGGCCACGCGAACGGCATGATCCTGATGGGAACTGATGCACAGGGCGATGTTGTCACGCAGGTTACCTATTATTCTATCGGCGGGGGGTTCGTTCTTACCGAAGATGAGCTCGCCAAGGGGGCTGACAAAGATGACGGCGCGCCTGTGCCGTTCCCCTTTAAGAGCGCCGCTGAAATGCTTGATATGGCGTCTAAAAGTGGGCTGAGCGTTGCTGGAATGAAACGTAAGAACGAGCTTAGCCGGATCGCGGGCGGCGATCTCGACAAGGGGCTGGATCGGCTTTGGCAGGTGATGAACGACTGCATTGATCGCGGCCTTGATACGGATGGAATTTTACCCGGTGGATTGCATGTGAAACGCCGCGCTAAGGGCATCCATGATGCACTGAAGGCCGAGGCTGGGGTGAACCTGACCGCGCCGCACACAATCAATGATTGGATGTCGACCTACGCAATGGCCGTGAATGAAGAAAACGCGGCCGGTGGGCAGGTCGTGACCGCCCCGACCAATGGCGCGGCTGGCGTCGTACCCGCCACGATCCGCTATTATATGGACCACGTGCCCAGCGCGACCGCAGCCAAAATTCCCGACTTTTTGCTAACAGCGGCTGCGATTGGCGG
>CALBVZ010000079.1 GCA_937969445.1 uncultured Octadecabacter sp.
TTTTGGTCCATCAGGTTGCGGCGGATATCAGGGTGCACGATCAGCGGATCGGCAGGGCCGTCCGGGTTTTCATCACCCGTCACAGCGCGCCCCTGAAGACGGTCGTTGGCATAGGCCACTGCGTTTTGATACGCGATTTCAGCCTGTGCGTAGCCCTGTAGGCCTACGCCCATGCGTGCTTCGTTCATCATCACGAACATTGCGCGCATGCCTTTGTGCATCTCGCCAATGAGGTAGCCTTCGGCATTGTCGTAGTTCATGACACAGGTCGAATTGCCGTGAATGCCCATCTTTTCTTCGATCTTGCCGACTTCGACACCGTTGCGATCGCCCAATGAACCGTCCTCTTTGACGATGAACTTTGGAACAATGAACAGGCTGACGCCTTTAATACCTTCTGGCCCGCCTGGGATCTTTGCAAGAACAAGGTGGATAATGTTGTCGGCCATGTCGTGGTCGCCAGCAGAGATGAAAATCTTGGTGCCTGAAATCTTGTAGCTGCCGTCATCTTGCGGCTCAGCTTTGGTGCGCATGAGGCCCAGATCAGTGCCGCAGTGGGGCTCTGTCAGGTTCATCGTGCCGGTCCATTCGCATGTGACCATTTTGGGAAGGAATTTTGCTTTTTGCTCGGGTGAACCGTGCACGTGGATCGCGCTATAGGCGCCGTGGGTCAGCCCTTGGTACATCTGGAACGCCATATTTGCGCTGACCAATGTTTCCTGTACTGCCGTGTGCATCACATATGGCAGGCCTTGGCCGCCGTATTCAGGGTCGCAATCCATAGCGGTCCAGCCGCCGTCTTTCATCTGCTGGAAGGCGTCCTTGAAGCCCTTTGGCGTGCGAACCACGCCGTTTTCCAACACGCACCCTTCGGTATCGCCCACTGCGTTCAACGGCAACAAAACCTCAGTTGCCACTTTGCCCGCTTCTTCCAGAACAGCGCCCGTAAAGTCGCGGTCTAGTTCCTCATACCCGTCGATGTCCTGCTCGGAGACCTTCAAAACGTTATGAAGGATGAACTGCATGTCCTTGGTCGGGGCGTTGTAGATAGGCATAAGGGCTCTCTTCGTTTTTGGGATGGCGCGTTTTGGCTATACCGCCATCCGTTTGGGTTCTAGTTTGGCTAATCGAGCAGCACCCCAATCCATTTGGGTCTTTAGCTCAGAGATGGCTTCGTCGAGTTCTGCGCGTTGCGCTTCCATGCCTGCAAGATGCTTTTGTGCTAACGCGTATGTCTCGCGCAGCTGCGTCTCTTGGCTGTCGTCCATGTAGTAAAGGTCCAGAAGCTGACGGATCTCTTCAAGCGAGAAGCCGAAGCGCTTGCCGCGTAGGATCAACTTTAGGCGGGCACGGTCACGTTTACCGTACAGTCTCTTTTGTCCTTCACGTTTAGGAAGCAGCAGTTCCTTGGCTTCGTAGAAACGAAGCGTCCGTGGAGTTACATTAAAGTCTTCGCACATCTGGCGAATGGTCATAGTCTGATCCGTCATTGTCTTTTCCTCAAATCAAAGCCTTCTGGTTGACCGTGAGATGAGGTTTCTGATCCTCATCTTACAAGCATTGCTGACGCGAGCGTAAACGTAACGCCGCGTCAAAACGGGATTTACGAAAGGTCAGGAAAGAAATCGCACAAATGGACGCAACTTTCTAAGTGGGAAGATTGGCCGGGTTTTCCCCGTAGGCCTTATTTTTAAGGCTTTTGGGGTAGTGAATTCCATACTCTGTCGTGTTGCGACTGTCGGATGCTCTATGCACGCCAAATGCAACCTAGCGTTTAGTTCTACGTAAATGTGATCGTTTTCGTGTTCGAAAGGACCAATTCCCAGCCATCTTCTGCCAGACGATTAGATTCTATCCAACGGAAATGCGAAGCTGTTTCTGGCAATTCAGCGGGGTTCGTTGTGCCGCATAAAACGAATTCTTCTGGTGGGGCGACGGTGGTATCAGCAAGTGCGTGGTTGGCAATTGAGGTGCATAGGCCGAGAACGGCAATCCTAACCAAGGGATTTGGCCGTTTGGTCTCGCAAGGTCTTAAGTTCGGACAATGTCTCATCAAGCTGGGTGCGTTGTTCTGTCAACTCGGCCACCTGACGGTCGGCGAGTTCAATCCAGGTTTTCATTTGCGCTTCGTTGCCTTCGTTCTCATAGATCATCAGCCATTGGCGAATGTCCTCAAGTGGAAAGCCGAACTTGCGGCCGCGTAAAATCAGGGTCATCCGCGCAAGTTCTTTGGCACCATAAAACCGCGAACGGCCAACGCGTTCAGGTGAGAGCAGCTCAATATACTCATAATAGCGTAACGTTCTCGGGGTCACATCATATTTGGCGCACATTTCTTTAAAAGTTAGACGTGGCTCAGTCATGACGTTCCTCCCATTCTTGTACTTAACACTACGCGGCTGTCGCGTCTGGGGCAACGTTGGATACATGAATGTGAATTGGGGCTTGTGCGTGACTGCGTGGCAGGGTTCAAACACTGTATGACCAATGAACGCCAAACTTTGATCGCCAAGCAATTCATCTCTGCGCTGCCTTATGCGCATGCGCTGGACATGGAGGTGACGGATGTCGGCGATGGCTATGCGACCATAACAATGCCTTATGACCTACGCCTTGTCGGTGATCCGGAAACCGGCGTAATCCACGGTGGTGCGGTTTCTGCACTGCTGGATACCTGCGCGGGGGCCTCTGTTATGGTGCATGGCAGCAAGCCTGCTGGCACGGCGACACTTGATCTTAGGATCGATTACATGCGCTCGGCCAAACCCGGAGACATGATAACGGCGCGGGCTGAATGCTACCACGTGACCCGCTCAGTCGCTTTCATCCGGGCAACGGCGATGGATGCTGATACATCGCGCCCCGTTGCGACGGCCACAGGTGCATTCACCATCCAAACGGCCAAAGGGGGCAAAACATGAAGCGTCCTGAACCCGTCCAAGTGATCAAGCAACGCCGCGACAAAGCGCTGCAATCGGTGCTGCAAGGCGTGCCCTATATTCAGTTCATGGGGTTCAAATTTGACCGCCGCGGCGATGAATTGACCGGTATCATGCCTTATCAGGATATGCTGATCGGCAATCCGATGTTGCCCGCACTGCATGGGGGCGCAACGGCAGCCTTTCTTGAAACGACCGCGATTGTTGAGCTAAGTTGGGCGATGATGTGGGACCGGATGGAAGACGGCGAAGATGTCACCAAATTACGCCTGCCTAAAACCATCGATTTTACCATCGACTATCTTCGCGCTGGCCTGCCGCGCGATGCCTATGCCCGCGCGACGATCAACCGCTCGGGACGCCGTTATGCGTCCGTGCATGTCGAAGCATGGCAAGACAATCGCACACGGCTGTTCGCGCAGGCGACAGGGCATTTCTTGATGCCGCAAACCGACACAAACACGTGACAGTTCACCGTGGCTGAACTGACCCATCGCCGTATCCTGCAAATTGCAGTGCCGGTGGTGCTGGCCAATATCACGATCCCGATCCTTGGGTTGGTCGACACAGGCGTCATTGGACAGCTCGGCGAAGCAGCCCCGATTGGTGCGGTTGGTATTGGCGCAATCATCCTGACTGCGCTGTATTGGATTTTCGGCTTCTTGCGGATGGGAACCACGGGATTTGCCGCACAGGCAATTGGGGCAGGGGATAGTGGTGAATATGCCGCCATCCTGATCCGCGCCTTGGGCATCGCGGCCTTAGGCGGTCTTTCGATAATTGCCCTGCAACTGCCGCTTTTCGCGGCAGGTTTCTGGATGTCGCCCGCTAGCGTCGAGGTCGAAACCCTCGCTCGCAGTTATATGTCCATTCGTGTCTGGTCTGCCCCGTTCCTGATATCGACCTTTGCCATAACAGGCTGGCTTGTCGCAGCAGAGCGCACTCGCGATATTCTGGTGATCCAACTGGTGATGAACGGCCTCAACATAGGTCTCGATTTGCTGTTCGTTCCTGTCTTTGGCTGGGGCGTTCAGGGCGTGGCTGTCGCGACTGTCATTGCCGAAATTGCAGGCTGCGCCCTTGGGTTTTGGTATTGCCGCGCTGCGTTTCAGGCCGCCCCTTGGAAAGACCGCGCGCGTTTGTTTGATCCGGCAAAACTCAAACGCTTTGCATCCGTGAACGCGGATATCCTTGTGCGCTCGCTTTTCCTGCAAGCAATCTTCATGTCGTTCTTGTTTTTCGGTGCGCGCTACGGTGATACGCGGTTGGCGGCCAACCATATCTTGCTGCAATTCTTGTCGATCACAGCCTATGCAATGGATGGTTTCGCCTTCGCTGCTGAATCCTTTGTTGGTCAGGCGTTGGGCGCGCGTAACCGCGCTGCGTTCAGACGTGCCGCAATGATGGTGTCCAAATGGTGCTTTGGCACAGGCGCGTTGCTGTCGGTTGCATTCTTGCTGGCCGGCGGCCTGATCATCGATGCCATGACAACCGCGCCCGATGTGCGCATCACTGCGCGCGACTATCTTATCTATATGGCGCTCACACCGCTCATCTCGGCAGCGCCGTTCATGTTGGATGGAATATTCATCGGGGCCACGCGAACCCGCGATATGCGCAGCATGATGGCGCTTTCGACGGCCATCTACTTTGCCGCCGCTCTCACACTTATGCCTTTGGCCGCAAATCACGGCCTTTGGATCGCATTGCTGATTAGCTTTGCCGCACGCGGCGCGACGCTGGCATGGAAATACCCAGCACTCGAACGCTCGGTGGGCTCTTAACGCTTCTTTGGCTCTTAAATACTCTAGACGATGTCCAAGACCGCTTCCGGTGGCCGCCCAATCGCGGCTCTCCCATCGTTCATCACAATTGGGCGCTCAATCAGGATCGGGTTTGCAACCATCGCAGCGATCAATTCCGCTTCGCTAGCGTCACGTAAGCCCAACTCGCGAAACAGCTTCTCACCCTTGCGCATCATTGCGTCAGCGGTGACGCCGAGTGCGTTACGAACGGCGACAATCTCAGCCTCGTTTGGTGGATCCA